>NZ_JAEHCH010000060.1:0-4917 GCF_016483245.1 Bacillus cereus group sp. N31
CCTCCATTAAAATCATAACTGATACTTACGATTTAGAGAGGTGTTTTTTATCGTCTCATTCTCAGGGTTCACTCCACCTATGATTCTACAGAAAGAATAGCGTTTTTTTTCATTTTAGGGGGTATTTAATTTTGTTAGCTTGAAAGCGATGTGGTGCTACCCCATATAAGAATTAGTTTAAACCCAATATAACATTTCTTAACAGGGGGCATTGTTATGTTATTCAGGTTTATTGAGGAGCTTTCGTTTGAAGCAACTTTAACCCCATACCAATAAAAATTATTCCTGTTACCTTATTTAAAATCATTCCTACCTTTTGGTTTCTTCTTAGTTTTTTTGAAACAGCTGAAGAAAAATAAGCAACAAATAAACACCACAACAATCCTGTTGCTGTAAAAGTAAGTCCTAAAATGATAAAAGGAATAGGACCTGAAGCCTCTGTATCTATAAATTGCGGGAGAAACGCAATAAAGAATAAAGAGACTTTTGGATTCGTAAGACTTGTTAAAAGTCCTTGTATATATATCTTTCTAATGTTCAATTTATTAGATGAAGCTTGGAAAGCTACATTTGTCTTATCAAGTACCATTTTAATCCCTAGATATACAAGATAGATAACACCGATAACCTTAATGGTGTTAAATAATACAACAGATTTTGTAAGTATAATAGATAAACCAAAAGCAACAAATAACGTATGGACTAAAGAACCAGTAATAATACCAAAAACAGAATACACACCTGCTTTTCTACCTTGTGAAATACTTCTTCCCACAATATACATGGTGTCCGCACCAGGAATTAGATTTAATAAAATCCCTGTTAGTAAAAATACCTCATAATTAATAATACCGTACATTTTAGCACCTCTATCTATTTTTTTGGTGCCCTTATTGATATTAAAGTAAATAATAGAAAAATAAAAGTATTTTTTATTTTATTCAAGAAGATCAAAAGCTTTTTAATTAACTGCCAATAACAGAATTTATGTCAATAAAAGGTGTTTTCATATATAGAAAATACCTTTTCAGTCTACAACTATTTTTTAATAGTCTAAAACATTTTTTTAATCAAACAACAAAAAGCCATCGCCGAAGTGACGGCTCTAAAGAGGGGGGGAGAAACAAAGAATCTTCCTAGTTCCTTTTCTAATCGTTCTAACGCATCAACACACTCATTAGCTACGGTAGTTAATTCCTTAATGTTTTCGTTAGCTTCTTTTTTATTTATATCAATTTTCACTGAAACTACATTCCATATCATTTCGAGAAAATTGTACGCTAAGAAGAACTTTTTTTTATTTTTTTTCTTAATGCTAGCGGTCATTCACTTCCAATGTTTCTTTCGCCATCTGCTCATATTCTTCCAAGCCTGAGATAATTGCAAACTCAGCTATCGCAACAGGGTATGCCGCATTAAGTTCAATGACGTGCTCTTTCATGGCAGGCCAGTAAATCCCGCCTGCTTGCCGGTAATAGTTGATCAGTTTCTCCAGGGCTGCCTCCCCGAATGCCCGGTAATGGAAAACAAAGTCATTTGACACATCCGTTACTTTTGCTTCGGTCCAGTCGATAAAACCGGTTACGTTAGTATCTTTATCAATCATCGTGTGGCCAGCATGAACATCCCCATGAATCAGACCTGTTCTCTGAGGCCACAATTCCTCATTTTTTACCCAGGCCTGCCAGCGGTTCCATAAGGATTCGCCTACGCCAAACTTCGCTTTAACCTTTTCCATACGCTCAATCATCGATTTTCTTGCCTCTTCTGCTGTCTGGACAAACAGGCCTACTTTAAGAGCCTCTGCTTTCGGAACTGTGTGTAGCGAAGCCAACGCTTTGGCTAATGTCTGGTGAAATTGTTCAGGTACATTTTCATAATCCATCTCCCACAAATAGTTTTGAATCTCCGGATCGATCGTACCTGCTGGCACTCCGGTTAACTTTTTATAAGCTATTAGATCGCCTTTATAAACCGACCAGACTGGAACCTGAAAAATGGCATATTTGTTTACAAGATCCAGTGCTTTCTTCTCCACTATCGTCCTCGGCATCACATCGTCCCGTCTCGGAAGCCTTAGCACCCATTCTTCGCCTTTATCGTCTTCTGCATAAGCAACCAGAAAATCTAAACCAGATTCGTTGAATATGATGGACTCCTCTTTAACTTCCAAACCATACTTTCTTGCTATTTCTACCGCTTTTTGTTTGTTCAAATCTTTCACTTCCTTCTCTTATTTTACTGATTTTTTGTAGTGAAAAACCAGACTGTTGCCTATGGGAAACTTGTGCAATACTCTACTTATTCAGAGCAAGTTTGTCATTTATTTTTTCATGTTCAATATTCACTTCTTTATGTTCGAAAGTAATAAACACTCCCCCTTTTAAGAAAATGTTTTTTAATTAACCTGCATATTAACTTTAAGTAGCAATCTCCACAATTTATTATAAACTTTAACATATAATAACAGTTTTCTATATAACATGACCGGCGTTTTTTAAACAACTTTATTATCTCTGTACAACTTTATAAATCTAATAAAATAGGTGTTTTGAATGTATACTTTTGTTGGCGTTTTCTTAGAAATATAAAGAAATAGAAGAAATTCAGTATTTGCAATGAAATGAAAGTAAACTTTTAATAAAAAGTTTACATTGGAACTTTTAATTGAAATCCAACATATGATGCCATGAGCATTTACAACATAGTTTTAGTCAGGGCAATAAGAAAAACCACAGCAATTGTTGTGGTTTTTCTTATTGATGAAACTGAAAGTAAACTTCTATTCAAAAGTTTACTTTCATGTTTTAGGTCTAAGGAAAGGGAAATTAGAAGGGCTAGCTCCTCGGCTTGCTTCACCCAGCCATCACCTCACATCTAAAAACAAGGAATTATAAAATATTAATTGAATATATTTTTTGATACCGACTAAAATTTAGGAATGGAAAGAGGGCAATCTGATGCATTACATAACTGCATGCTTGAAAATTATTAGTGATAAAGACCTTAATGAAATAATAGAGGAGTTCAAAAAACTTGAAAAAGAAACTATTAAAGAAGAAGGATGTATTCAATTTCATGTGTACCCTCTTGAACCCTCAGAACGAAAATTAATGCTGTGGGAGATTTGGGAAAATGAAGAAGCTCTTAATGTTCATTTCACCAAACCACACACTCAAAATACTCTAAAACAAGAGTTAGCAGAAATAGAATGGGTAATTAGAAGTAATGTGAATTAACAAGATTGGTTGTTTTTGTAGTTTTGATAAAATATAAAAATGATGATTTTAAAAAATCTCTCGGATTGCCTGAGAGATTTTTTTTATGTTTAGGTGCTTTGGTATATGTAGGAAAATATAAAGTGGTTAGAAGGGTGTTTGCTATTTTCATACATTTGTAAAACTCGTTTTCACTAAATGAACATTAAACATGGTTTAAAAGTTGTACCTTTTGGGACGATGGAGATAGAAAATTCTTTTATGGATTTAGTGTGGGTTTTTCCTAAAATGCTGATACACTCTGAATAGACAGATAATTCAGAATTTGGAGAGATAAAGTAATCAATGTATTAAGGTGGATAATGGGTAAAGCAAGTTAATACATTACAAGAAAAAAATGGTAAATGGATGTTGTATAATACATAAGTATTCGATAGATCGTTAGTGTCTATATTATAAATGGGGGAGGATTGTAATACATGGACAGCGTATTGCCTATTGGGACGAAACATGGATGTTATACTATAATCGGTGGTTTTGAAGTATATCAAGAAAAAGTTGCTAAACAGAAAATTGCAGACCTAGAACAAAAAAAGCAAAGGTTTATAAATGGGGAAAAAATTAGTGGGATTAATTTTAATTCTGTAGATGTTTATGATAGAACGATACAAAATTGGAAGTCTTACAAGAAATACCAATGCCAGTGTAGATGCGGAAAAGTAAAGTATCTTCTTGAGACTTATTTTTCTGGAAAAGGATATAGATATTGCGGGGATGATTGTGGGAAAAAGCAGGAAAGTGAGAGAAAAAGGATAGCTTCATATCCTAGAGTAAAAGATGAAAGTTATGATATTGATTATTCTAATACTACTCATGAATCATTAGAAGTATTAGAATGTATTGATGAAAATTATGAGGGGAAACCTATTATATCTCATAGAGGAAGAAGAGGAAAGGAAGGTGGCAAATGTAAAGTATATAAGTTATATAGATGTCGTTGCTATCTGTGTGGTACAGAATATCAATTTAAGTCATCAGATTTTAAGATAAAAAATGATGACCACGGATCTAGAGCGAAAGATGGATATTATTGTGATGCTTATTGTGACTGTCATAAAATCTCATCATTTCAATGGCGAACTATAAAAATACTGAGAGATCATAATGTTGCATATAGAGTTGAAGTTGAGTTTCAAGACTTATATGGTATCGGGCAAAAGAACTTGTTGCGTTATGATTTCGCTGTTCTCGGTTCTGATAATAGCATTAAATGTCTTATTGAGTGTCAAGGTGAACAGCATTATAAGCCTGTAGATGAGTTCGGTGGTGTTTCACAATATGAGTCTCAAGCAGAGAATGACAAATTAAAACGTGCTTATGCCGAGTCACATAATATACCTTTATTCGAAATTAAATATACTTGTAATACATACGAAAAGGAAATAAAAGTTCTTAAAACTGCTGGAATTATTTAATCGCATATTTTCAGATATCGATCAACTTAACGGCACTTGTCAAGATGCACTGAGCCAATGAGATAATGGTTGTTGGCTATCGGATTAAGAGAGTATAAAATTCTAATCTATTGTTGAGCTTGATTTGAAAGTACATAAGGGGTACTGCCACACATCCATCAACTTAAGGTATATTTTTATACAAAATGTGTTCTTTCCATAGAGTTTTTTATAATCTTTTCTGG
>NZ_JAEHCH010000061.1:0-2504 GCF_016483245.1 Bacillus cereus group sp. N31
GAACACGGAAGTTAAGCTCTCTAGCGCCGATGGTAGTTGGGACCTTGTCCCTGTGAGAGTAGGACGTCGCCAAGCAAAAACCTAAGTCGATTCGACTTAGGTTTTTTTATGTTTATTTTTATTTATCAGCTGTTATAATCTATAATTTTAATAGTCCTAAAGAAGAAAAAAGATAAAATAGAAACGATATAAAGTGATAAGAAGGTTATAAAGTAATATATTTAAATGTAAATTAAAGGTAAGAATTACCTTTTGCATGAATTTAGTTGTAAAATGAACAAAAAAATTTTTACTCTTACATAACCTCTTTGTTTTTTTAGGGTTTTACATAAGGATGAATCTATAATTAAGGTAGTTAACATATATTTTTGATGGGTGTGGGGGATTATGAAAGAAATATGCATGTTATTAGTGGCTGTTATATTATGGGGGACAGCCATTGCGCCAACGAAATGGGCGTTAGAATCTATTCAACCGTTTACTTTGTTGTTTATTCGTCTTTTCTTTGCGGGTGGAATTTGTATGCTATTCTCATTTAAACAACTACAAAAATCAGTTGTACATAAAAAAGTTCCATGGAAAAGAATGAGTTTGTTAGCTTTTACCGGTGTAGCTGGATATTTTATGTTTACATCCTACGGCATTTCTTTAACAAGTGGATTACATGTTAGTATCATAGATGCTGCATTGCCATTAGTTACAATTCTATTTTCAGCATTCTTTTTGAAAGAGAAAATTCGGTTGAATTATTGGATAGGAATTATATTGGGGGCTATAGGAGTACTCTTTATTACGATTCCATCTAAAGGTGTTGATCAAGAAGTATCTTTAATAGGAGATGTACTTATATTATTGAGTACTTTTCTATTTGCTTTCTACACAGTTTTGTTAAAACGACCAAAACAAGAACAGTATTTATCAAATGAGGTATTTACCACATTAACTTTAATTATCGGAGCTGTTATTCTATTGCCGTTTGCCTTGGTAGAAATTCTTTATTACGGTTTCCCAAAGATTGAAACTTGGAAAACGGGATTTAGTGTAATGTACCTTGTTATTGGAGCAACAATTTTAGCATATTGGTTCTGGAATAAAGCGCTAGAGAGAGTTTCTGCATCAGTAAGTGGATTATATTTAAATGCATTACCGTTAATAAGCATTGTTACTTCAATTATCCTATTACATGAATCTCTGACATGGAGGGTAATAATGGGTGCAAGTCTAGTTTTAATTGGAGTAGGATGGGCGGATAAGCAAAAAATACGTAATCTATTAAAAGGTAATAAGGTGTAGAGTCGGGACTGTTAAACAGTATGTTTTATATAATTAAAAATGTTAAAAAGATACCTTATATATATGAGGTATCTTTTTATATTTAGCAAAGAAAATAGACTGAAATTAGTATGGATATTCTTTGCTATATCTATACGTATCGAAATCATTTTGAAATATTGTTTGAACGAGCTGCATACACTCAGTATCGTAAAAACTTTCGAAAGTAGGATGGCGAGGGAATAAAGGATTCGTAATATCGGCTTCACTAAAATCCCCTTTATAAATCATGGCGGGAGTTTGATGATGCCAAGATGTTGAGAACTCATTTATTGGTGCAACTTTTAATTCGAAACGCTTTTCTAATTCTTTCATTTCCTGATTGAAGTTTTCTAAGTATATATAATTGGTCACATATTCTTCTTCACCAGTTATATATTGTTGTGTGAAATGTGGGTTAATATCATCTGCTTGAGCACCTTTAATAAATAAGTAGTATAGAAATTGTTTAAATGAGATCCCTTTAGGAGAGTTTTCATCTTGATATAAAAACTTTCGGATGGGTTTCCATTCGGGATTTTCCACATAAGGAGGTGCAATTAAGGATACGAAAGAACTGACTGCCCTCCTATAAGGGTTGCGAACAAGTTTAAAAGTTTCTTTTTGTTTTTCTCGTAACGCTATACCTAGTCGTACACTATAGGCAGGTGTATTTTTGTATATATGATATTCATAATTATGAATGAAAGGACTATAGCTTAGAGCTGTTTGTAATAAATCAATCTGGTAAAAGAACCAATTAGCAAGAGAGGTGCAACCGCTTTTTTGACTCCAGAATAGAATGATGGGGAAATTTCTATGATAGTTTGGAATTCTTGAATGGGTGCTTATGATGTGTAATAAAGAAGAATCGAACAATCTCTACACTCCTTTCAGTTATCTTATTAATATGTATGAGAAATAAAGAAGGGGTATGAGAGTATCTTTCACCTTTTAAAAAAAAACGAAAGATTAATATTGACTATTATTATATTGAGGTGTAATATAAGACAAGTCGCCGATGCAATAATGCAGAAAACGACAAACGAAATAAAAAAACTTAGTTGACATTGAAACATGAAGATGTTAACATAAGGGAGTCGCAAATGAGCGACTAAGTAGTTCTTTGAAAACTGAACGAAACAAACAACGTGAAACGTCAATTTTTATTTTTAGATGCTAGACAAACTAAC
>NZ_JAEHCH010000062.1:0-2438 GCF_016483245.1 Bacillus cereus group sp. N31
CATTTGCGACTCCCTTATGTTAACATTTTCGTTAATTGATGTCAACTAAGTTTTTTATTTCGTTTGTCGCTTTCGACATTGTTGTCATCGGCGACTTGTTCTATATTACACTCCATTTATACAATCGTCAATACGTTTTTTAAAAAACTTTATATTTTATAAATTTCATTTACATATTTCTTCTATAGTTATATACAAGCAACCCATAAAACTCTCTATGGGTTGCTATCCAATAATAAAGACTATTGTTCTTTTGACGGCACTGAACAACTTCCATCAGTACAAGAAAGATCACTTCCACCATCTGCTGAAAGTTCCTGTAACTTCGGTGCAGGATTCTCTTCTTCCCAAACTTGCTGAAGTGCACCAACAAAAGTTTCAAGTGGTTGCGCACCTGAAATAGCATACTTCTGATTAATAATAAAATAAGGTACTCCCGAAATTTGATATTGCTGAGCAACCGCCTCATCAATTCTAACATCATTGGCATACGCATTTTTATCATTAATAACATGTAAAGCTTCTTGCTTATCTAAACCTGAAGCTTCAGCGATAGTAGCTAGCGTATCCACATCACTCAAGTTCTTTGATTCAGTAAAATATGCAAAAAGAAGATTTTCTGTAATCTCCTTTTCCTTCCCTTGATCCTTCGCAAACTTCGCTAGACGATGCGCATCAAAAGTGTTCGTTGGCTTCATCTCATCAAAATTAAAACTTAAACCCATACTAGCTGCATGATTTCCTAGTTGTATATTATTACGCTTAGCTTCTTCAATACTAATCCCATACTTTGATGCAAGCACTTCATTAATACTCGTTCCAGAGTAAACGGGAGTATTCCGATCTAGCTCAAAACTTTTAAACTCAACTTCAACATCCTTCTTATGCGGAAATTGCTCTAAAGCCATCTCTAATCTACGCTTCCCAATATAGCAAAATGGACATACAAAATCTGACCATACTTCAATTTTCATATTAACACCTCTTTAAAACTTAGTTTTCAATCATTGTAGCACTGAGATTAAGGAATTCAAAAGTTTTTGCTCTATTTCCTTCTATAATACATACAAAAATATACTTATAGCAGAATACCTAATTAGAAAAAAACGATAATCAAAAGGGCAGACTATTCCCCTCCGATTATCGTCTATAAAAATGAAACAACTTTAATTATGCCGGAATATACTTCTCTACGAATTTCCATACAGTATTCCAATATTTATTTGAATCTACTTTCTCCGCTTCCCCATGCCCCGCACCTGGAACAATTAACTTCTCTTTTTCTACTTTTGCAGCATTATACACCTGATCTAGCATTTCAAAAGGAACAAATGTATCAGCATTCCCATGGATAAATAGCATAGGGGTTTTACTTTTCTCTACTTGTTTCACAGCTGAAGCCTCTTCTAAATCATATCCCGCCCTCAATTTAGTAACTGTATTGGCCGCATTCATAACAGGAAACTTCGGTAAGTGGAATAAATCTTTTAGTTGATACGTAAATTCATCAATAACAGTTGAGTATCCGCAATCTTCAATAATAACTTTAACGTTTGAAGGTAAATCTTCGCCTGAAGTCATCATTACAGTTGCTCCACCCATAGAAATACCATATAGAGCTATTTCAGCATTAGGATCTTTCTTTAAAATTTGTTGAATCCACAGTAGGACATCTTTACGATCATGCCAGCCCATACCAACATAATCCCCTTCACTATTTCCATGTCCACGAAGGTCTGGTGCTATGACATTATAGCCTCGTTCATAAAAGTTCCGAATATATTTCGTCATTTCTGATGCTCTGCCATTATATCCATGAACTACAATTGCCCATTTATGGCTAGATGATTCATTCATATATTCATAACCTTTTAAATTCAGCTTATCGAAAGAACGTATAGTTAATGTGTTCGGTTTATATTTCGATACAAAATCCGCATTCTTTTTTTCATTCGTAGCCAATACATCTCCCGATGCATTCACTGTTTCCGCCAAATGAGGGTTATCTTGTAAAAATTCTTTTTCTTGTTTCGCATTCAATGCGTAGTTATAAAAATAATTCCCAACTAACATATACGCGATTGTTAGAAGCACTAAAACTACCATAGTAATCATACCTATCTTTTTCATATTATCTCCTTTTTCCAAATTAAATCTCTTATGTTAACGTACCTCAAAAACAACTGTACTATTTTAACATACCGGTGAATCTTATCTATAAGAAATAAAATAGAAAATCTTAAATTACATATTAAAAATCACGAAAGAAACAGAATAGAACTTATATAGATATGTAACCAAAAATCTTAAAAGAATAGGGAGTTCTTTAAAATCCAGGTAGTATTTAGCATTGAAAAGAAGTTATAAAACACAAAAAAGACGAGTCATTCTGACTCGTCTTAAGCTTGCTTGGCGACGTCCTACTCTCACAGGGACAA
>NZ_JAEHCH010000063.1:0-1639 GCF_016483245.1 Bacillus cereus group sp. N31
TTGTATTTTTATCTTTTACTTTTCCACATTGTGAACTGCTATCAGCTGCATCTCGAAAACACCCTTGGGCCCCATATCCATTTCCAACACATCCTTTGCCACCAGATCCTTTGCCACCAGAACCGTTGCCACCAGAGCCGCTGCCACCAGAGCCGCTGCCACCAGAACCTTTACCACCAGAACCTTTACCACCAGAACCACTGCCACCAGAACCACTGCCATCAGAGCCGCTGCCACCAGAACCGCTGTCATCAGAACCGCTGCCATCAGAACCGTTGCTTCCTGGAGGTTTATTATTATCTTTTGAGTTTCCTTCTGCTAAATGATCGCTGTTTTGTACAATAGCGTTTGTTGGAGAGAAGTTTTCCGTGGCTGCATTACCGATATTCAAGCCGCTAAAAAAAGATAAAGAAAGTGTTGATGCTAAAATGAAGATTTTTGTCATTGTTTTCCTCCTGAAAAATTAATATTCCATCTAAAATACATCCCTTTGTAATATTTCATAGGAGATATAGTTTTATGCAAAAAACTATATAGATAAGATGTTCACAAATTTTATGGCTATATTTAGATATTCAAAATAAATATTTCGGAATGATATGTTAAGATTAATAGTAAGAAGAATAAAAAAGGGAGGGCTGAAGAATATAGGATTTCTTATATTCTTATAAAAAATTATGAAACAAACAACAAAACAAATAATAACAGGTACATTTCTAGCGACAGCAACATCTTTTATTTCGACGCATGCCTTTGCAGAAAGTAATAATTTAGCGACAGTAAATGCAACAAATTTAAATATACGTGAACAACCTACAACTCAAGGGAAAGTTATAGGAACAGTAAAAAAGGGAACAAATGTACAAGTTTTAAGTAAGGAAAAAGAATGGGCTAAAATTTCTCATGATGGAAAAGAGGGGTATGTCACATTACAATTTTTAGGATTTTCGAATGGAAATCCAAACGTTGAACAAAAACAACAATTAACGATTAATAATGGACAAAAAGAAGAGGGAATTGTTACGGCAACTCGTTTGAATGTACGTAATAGTCCAACTCTAGGTAGTTCAATGATTGGCTATGTTCAAAAAAATGAAAAAGTAACGGTATTAGGAAAAGCGAACGGCTGGGCAAAGATTGAATATAAAGGAAAAGAGGGATATGTATCTTTAGAGTTTTTAAAATTTGGAGATGCAATTCAAACACCTGACACTTCTGGCCAAAAGCAACTGCAACCAACAATCAAAAATGGAGCACAAGAAGTAGGAACAATCAATGCAACAAGCTTACGAGTAAGAAGCGCAGCGAATACAAGTAGCTCGGTTTTAGGGAACCTAAAAAATGGTGAAAAAGTAACAGTACTAGGAAAAGCGAATGGTTGGGCAAAAATAAGCTATCAAGGAAAAGAAGGTTATGTATCGTTAGAGTTTGTGAAAATTGATGGCAACACAGAAGAGATAAAAAAGCCGGAACAACCGAAAACATCAGATGCAACGATTAAAAATGGAACGCAAGAAGTAGGAACAATTAACGCGACAAGCTTACGAGTAAGAAGTGCGGCAAATACAAGTAGCTCGGTTCTAGGAAACTTAAAAAATGGTGAAAAAGTAACAGTACTAGGAAAAGCAAACGGCTGGGC
>NZ_JAEHCH010000064.1:0-1530 GCF_016483245.1 Bacillus cereus group sp. N31
CCTGTGTTTTTGCTAAACAGTCGCTTGGGCCTATTCACTGCGGCTTTCCGTTAAGAAAGCACCCCTTCTCCCGAAGTTACGGGGTCATTTTGCCGAGTTCCTTAACCAGAGTTCTCTCGCACACCTTAGGATTCTCTCCTCGCCTACCTGTGTCGGTTTGCGGTACAGGCACCTTTTATCTCGCTAGAAGCTTTTCTTGGCAGCGGGGAATCAAAGACTTCGCTCCATAAGGAGCTTCCCCATCACAGCTCAGCCTTCACGATAAGCGGATTTGCCTACTTATCAGCCTAACTGCTTGGACGTGCACAACCAATCGCACGCTTCTTCTATCCTTCTGCGTCCCTCCATTGCTCAAACGATAAAGAGGTGGTACAGGAATATCAACCTGTTGTCCATCGCCTACGCCTGTCGGCCTCGGCTTAGGTCCTGACTAACCCTGAGCGGACGAGCCTTCCTCAGGAAACCTTAGGCATTCGGTGGACGGGATTCTCACCCGTCTTTCGCTACTCATACCGGCATTCTCACTTCTAAGCGCTCCACCAGTCCTTCCGGTCTGACTTCACTGCACTTAGAACGCTCCCCTACCACTGATACCATTGGTATCAATTCGCAGCTTCGGTGGTGTATTTAGCCCCGGTACATTTTCGGCGCAGAGTCACTCGACTAGTGAGCTATTACGCACTCTTTAAATGGTGGCTGCTTCTAAGCCAACATCCTAGTTGTCTAAGCAACTCCACATCCTTTTCCACTTAATACACACTTTGGGACCTTAGCTGGCGATCTGGGCTGTTTCCCTCTTGACTACGGATCTTATCACTCGCAGTCTGACTCCTAAGGATAAGTCATTGGCATTCGGAGTTTGACTGAATTCGGTAATCCGATGAGGACCCCTAGTTCAATCAGTGCTCTACCTCCAAGACTCTTACACTTAAGGCTAGCCCTAAAGCTATTTCGGGGAGAACCAGCTATCTCCAGGTTCGATTGGAATTTCTCCGCTACCCACACCTCATCCCCGCACTTTTCAACGTGCGTGGGTTCGGGCCTCCATTCAGTGTTACCTGAACTTCACCCTGGACATGGGTAGATCACCTGGTTTCGGGTCTACGACCACGTACTAAACGCCCTATTCAGACTCGCTTTCGCTGCGGCTCCGTCTCTTCAACTTAACCTCGCACGGGATCGTAACTCGCCGGTTCATTCTACAAAAGGCACGCCATCACCCATTAACGGGCTCTGACTATTTGTAGGCACACGGTTTCAGGATCTCTTTCACTCCCCTTCCGGGGTGCTTTTCACCTTTCCCTCACGGTACTGGTTCACTATCGATCACTAGGGAGTATTTAGCCTTGGGAGATGGTCCTCCCAGATTCCGACGGAATTTCACGTGTTCCGCCGTACTCAGGATACATTCAAGAGAGAACGAAGTTTCGACTACGGGGTTGTTACCCTCTACGACGGACCTTTCCAGGTCGCTTCGTCTACCTCGTTCCTTTGTAACTCCGTATAGAATGTCCTACAACCCCAAGAGGC
>NZ_JAEHCH010000066.1:0-1317 GCF_016483245.1 Bacillus cereus group sp. N31
TGATATTATCCCCTTTAGGTAGACAGTGTGAAAAAGACCATGTATACACATGGATGTTACACTATTACTTGGAGGGGATTTTTCATGGCCAAAAAAGGTACAACATTTAATACATACTCAAATGAGATAAAGTTATCAGCTGTTCAAAGTTATTTAAACGGTGAAGGAAGCTACGATATGATAGCGGAGAAATATCAGATTAGAAGCTCTACACAACTTAAAAATTGGGTGAAAAAATATAAAGAATGTGGTGAAATTACAGATACTCGTGGGGAAAATAATAAAATGAAAGGTATACCGAACCCTTTAAAAGGTAAACGGATTCATTTTAAAACTGTTGAAGAAGAGCGTGATTACTATAAGGCTCAGGTTGAATATTTAAAAAAGCAGTATCCAAATCTGTAAATGGGGGCGTACTAAAATATAAAGAACGATATCATATCATTGAATTACTAAAGAGAAAATATCCCGTTATATGGCTTACTAATTTTGCGGGTGTACATCGCTCAAGTTACTATAAGTGGATTCATACAAAAAGTATGAACAACATACGACTAGAATCCGATAAACGATTAAAAAAGGTAATTCAATCTATTCACCTAAAGCACAAAGAATATGGTTATCCACGTATGAAAATTGCTTTAGAAGAAGAGGGTTATTTTATAAATCACAAAAAGGTATATCGATTAATGAGTGAGCTTAACATTCAGTCTATTATTCGGAAGAAGCGTCGCTTCTTTAAAGGGAATTATTCTAATACTTTTCCAAATGTTTTAAACCGTGAATTCAAAGATCGCCAACAAAATGAAGCGCTTGTTACAGACATTACCTACCTACGATTTCAAGAGGGCTTCCGCTATCTTTCTGTTGTACAAGATATTTATAATAACGAAGTTGTTTCTTGGAAAATATCCAAGCGTAATGATAATGAACTTGTATTAGATACAATTGAACTGTTGGCACAAAAAAGAGATGTGCGTGGAACCATTCTCCATTCAGATCAGGGGTTCCAGTACACATCTCATGCCTACAACAAACGACTTTTAGATTTAGGTATCATTGGCAGCCACTCTCGCAAAGGAAACTGCCATGATAATGCCTGTATCGAGTCATTTTTCTCCCATTTTAAATCGGAGATGTTGTATTTGAATCATTTTAAAACAGAAGCGGATTTAATACAAGCAATTGAAGAATATATTTACTTTTATAACTATAAACGTTTCCAAAAACGACTCAACCATCGAGCTCCGATAGAATATCGAATCTCGATGGCTGCTTAGTCTTTTTAATACTGTCTACTTGACAGGGATAAGACCA
>NZ_JAEHCH010000067.1:0-1290 GCF_016483245.1 Bacillus cereus group sp. N31
CCTCAAATATAGCAATTGCTTCATGCCATATTAGAAATTGTTTATCTTCTTTTGATTGAAAATTATTTTGTTTTTTTTCTTGTTTTACTATTTCATAAAGTTCTTTATATTGTTTTTGCTTTGCGCAATCTCTCATTACGTATTTTACATTTTTTACGTATTTTAATTTCTTGTTTTGAGTTAGTGCAAATATATTATTTGGATCAATACCAAGCCGTTCAGATAATTGATACAACAATATGCTAGATGGATAAATCATACCTTTTTCTATTTTGCTAATTTGACTTTGTGAACATATTCCATGACATAATTCGGATTGTGATATGTTTTTTTTAATTCTAATTTCTTTAATGGTAATACCCAAATCGTAAAATTCCATTTTTTCACCTACTATTTAGCACTTTATTAGTATACGAATATTCGCTAATCTTTAATCTAATGTAAAATTAATATATTTGCAATCGTTGTTTATTTTCAAGGACTTACTGTTTCTATAAGATGGTGAGGCTTTTTTATGTACAAAAAAAGACACCCTAAGGTGCCTTCCTTCGACTTGAACCACTTTAATTTTAATAATATGTATTGGACTCCCATCCAAATATTATTTTACCATGTTAAATTGTTTTGTTCATTGATGGGGATTATCATATTGCCATTAACCTAAGAGTACCTATTACCTATCATTGTTATAAATATTATTCTGCCTAGAATAATAAGAAGAGATGAAAAAACACCTTCACAGGTGTCTTTTTTCATTATAGAAATATCTTAAATAGGACTCTTTTTTTATAGTCTAATTGCAAAACCTTTGGATATTTTTAGGGATTATAATCAGGGTTTTATTTTCTCTCTCCAAATTAACATAATTTTCAAATATTATAACTTCACATTTTAAGATTTGATATATAATGAAGGCAACCCGTAGTTAGAGTGTTTGCTCCGATTCAAATTATGAGATAGTTTGTTTCACCTTTTTTACATTATCTAAAAAATAACTTGTAGGGATTCCTACAAGTTATTTTTGTGTTTTATTTTAAATAACCTAAAATTTTTTAAATAATTAAAAGGCATAAGCTCAGTTTTACTTTTTACCAGTAATATGCTCTTAAATTTATCTTTCTTGTCCTTCTGTTTGATTGGCTTGGAACTCCATTTTTAGCGCAATACTATCCCCTTGGAACACGTTCTGATCTGTGCCGTTATCTTCAAATACAAACTTTATCCAAAACCAATCCATTTTCCCAGGTTTTAATCCCCCTGTTTCAGTCCACTTAGAATGAAATACTTTTT
>NZ_JAEHCH010000068.1:0-1286 GCF_016483245.1 Bacillus cereus group sp. N31
TGGAGTGAACCCTGAGAATGAGACGATAAAAAACACCTCTCTAAATCGTAAGTATCAGTTATGATTTTAATGGAGGTGTTTTTCGTATGGGGAAAAAGGTGCATTATCCCGCCGAAATAAAGTGGAAAGTAGTTGAAATGAAACACCAAGGATTCAAAAATAAAGAAATTATGGATGCCTTAGGAATTAGACATGTGGCTCAAATTAAAACTTGGATGAAATGGTATCGTGAAGGCGAAACCTATCGGTTTGAACAATCTATTGGAAGACAATCTGCACATGGAAAAGGCTTAAAAAGGTTAACAGAACTTGAACAAAAAGAATTAGAAATACGTTATTTAAAGGCAAAGATTATATTGCTGGAAAAGTGCCAAGAAATCTTAAGGAGGTGGGAGGAAAAGAAGAAATAATGAAAATGATAAAGGAATGGCAATCAATTTTTACAATTGCAGAACTGTGTTCCATATTTAATATTTCACGTGCTACTTATTATCGTTGGAAAAAGCAGGAGAAAACAGTAACTAACCATGAAGAAAAAACCGTAATAGAAATATGTCAACATCATAAATATCGGTATGGATATCGTCGGGTTACAGCTTGTCTACGTGATCAATTTAACATCGTAATGAATCATAAAAAAGTATTACGTATCATGAGAAAATACAACGTATTATCTCGGGTTAGAAAAAAGAAAAAGATATTTGTACTCGGTCATGAACCAGTGGTAGCTAAAAATAGAATACAACGGAGATTTAAAGCTACCAAGCCTAATGAAAAATGGTTCACTGATATCACATATTTGATGTTCGGCAATAAGACTCTTTATTTTTCATCTATTATAGATGGGTTTAACAATGAAATTGTAAGTTATAAAATAGCTGAGACACAGGATGTTTCTCTTGTATTAGATACTCTAAAAGAGGCTTTAAAAAAGCGAAATGTGATTGATACGATTTTACATTCGGATCAAGGAAAAGTGTATACATCAAAACAATTTCAAACATATGCCAAAGAAAAAGGCATTATCACAAGCATGTCTCGTACAGGAAACTGCCATGATAATGCCCTCATAGAATCCTTTCATTCTCATTTGAAATCCGAAGGATTCTATGCGCAAAATATAAAACAATCGAATAATGCTAGTATAATACAAACTGTGGATGAATACATCCACTACTATAATAATGAACGGATTCAGAGAAAATTAGATAATATGTCACCTATAGCTTATAGGAAACATGTTATCTAGGTGTTTTTTCTTTGTCTCACCAAATGGGGCCAGACCA
>NZ_JAEHCH010000069.1:0-964 GCF_016483245.1 Bacillus cereus group sp. N31
AAATAACGTTGAACGATGTGTATTTTTTCATCAGCTGTAAATTTAACCATAGAAAAACTGCACCTCCAATTGTTAGATGGTGTCTAACAATTGGGGTGCAGTTCAGTTTCTCGCTCTTTTTTTATTTGTCATAAACAATATATAGTGAAATTTAAGCGATTCTAAATACAGTAAGGCGAATGTTAGTATTTCCTGTTGCAGGGATCGTAATCTCGTTAAGAGTAGATTGGACAGAGATGTTTGCACCAGCTGCTAACGTTTCAATTGTAGTAAATGAAAGTGAGTCACCTATTAAACTTGAAGAGAAGTTGTCAGTTGCGACTGCGCCATTAATTGAAATTCCTACTCCAAGTGGAGCACATCCTGGCGCAGTTGTAGCGATGGATACGCTAATTACATAAATGCCAGCGTTAATAACAGTAACTGTATTTGTGCCGTTAAAGATAATATTGTTTACGTTAATTGCAGTACTAAAAATAAAGTTATTAAATTGCAGTACTGTTTGTTGAATGTTATTTGTTACAACAATTGTTGCTACAGGGAAGCTAGGTCCAGTAGGTCCAGTAGGCCCAGTAGGTCCGCCAGATGGTCCAGTTGGTCCAGTAACTCCTATACCGGTAGCGCCGGTAGCACCCGTTGGTCCTTGGATGCCTTGAACACCTTGAGGTCCGGTAGCGCCAGTGGCACCAGTAGCGCCTGTGTTACCTTGAGCCCCTTGAGGTCCAGTAGCGCCAGTGGCACCGGTAGCACCTGTGTTACCTTGAACACCTTGAGGTCCAGTGGCACCGGTAGCACCGGTAGCACCCGTGTTACCTTGAACGCCTTGAGGTCCGGTAGCGCCAGTAGCACCCGTGTTACCTTGAATACCTTGAGGTCCAGTAGCACCCGTGTTACCTTGAGCCCCTTGAGGTCCAGTAGCGCCAGTGGCACCGGTAGCACCTGTGTTACCTTGAACACCTTGAGG
>NZ_JAEHCH010000007.1:0-182138 GCF_016483245.1 Bacillus cereus group sp. N31
TAAAGGCAAAATTAAAAATGAGCCCGGTGCAATACCGGACTCATTTGGATCAAGCTGCCTAATGAAATAACCGTGTCAACTTTTAGGGGTCACTTCAAAACTCGCTCTTTTTTTGTTATGTACAATAATTCATTACTACTCTAATTCAATCGAAACATTTTTTTGTGGTACGAATGTAGAAATTGCATGTTTATAAATAAGCTGTTGCTTACCTTCTGTTTCCAGTAGGACTGTAAAATTATCAAATCCTTTAATTAATCCACGAAGCTGGAAACCATTTAATAAGTACAGCGTAACAAACGTATTTTCTTTACGGAGTTGATTTAAAAACTGATCTTGAATATTGATTGATTGCTTCATGTCGAATCCTCCTCTTTTTCTCTACTTACTATTATTCGACTTTAGTTGTAACTTTCCTTCTATGTATCGTAAAATTTCTGACGTTTTTTCACCATCTGTAACATCAAACCATGTGACATCCATTTTATTACGGAACCACGTTAATTGACGTTTTGCATAACGACGTGAATTCGTCTTTAATTGTGATACCGCTTCTTCTAAAGAGACACGATTCTCAAAATAGTCATATACCTCTTTATACCCAATCGCTTGAATAGATTGACAATCTCTCATCCCACGATTATACAGCCCTTTTACTTCCTCTAATAAACCTTGTTCCATCATTAAATCCACTCGTAAGTTAATGCGATCGTATAGCATTTCTCGATCCATTGTCAAGCCAATTAGTGAAACATCATATAATAACTCGTTTTCTTGTTTTTCGAGTTGTTCACTCATTTTTTCGCCCGTCGTGTGGAAAATTTCTAACGCCCGAATGACACGACGCACATTATTAGCATGAATACGCTCCGCGCTTTCTGGATCTACTTCTTGCAATTTTTCATGTACATATTCCACACCACGTTCTTGAGCTAGCTTTTCCATTTTCTCTCGGTATATAGCATCACCAGCATCATCTGTAAACTGATAATCGAATAAAACAGATTGTATATAAAGACCGGTTCCACCAACAATAATCGGTAATTTACCCCGCTCTGTAATTTCTCGAATATGTTTACGAACACGTTCTTGAAATTCTGCGACAGAAAATGAATCTTCCGGATCTTTTATATCGACCATATAATGTGGAATTCCGTCCATCTCTTCTTTTGTCACCTTTGCGGTTCCAATGTCCATCGTGCGATAAATCTGCATGGAATCTCCACTTATAATTTCACCATTCAACGCTTTGGCAAGGTCAATACTTAACTTCGTCTTTCCAACAGCAGTTGGTCCAATGATGACAGCAACCTTTTCGCGTTGCATTTCTCCCATATCATTCAACTCTCTTTATGTAATATACTCCATCTATTGATTATATCCAATCTTAACAATTTTAACGGTACGATTGCAAGTTCTTTCATTCTGGTACATGAAATTTCATATAAAAAAAGAACATAGTTTGTCCAATTCTGCATACACATGATAAAAAATAGCTTTGAGAGGATGAGTTGACTATGAAACAATCTACCATCAATTTTTCATCTTTAACAAAAGACCTCATTTTAGCCACTGCTACAAAAGAACAAAACTGTTCACAAGAAGAATTATACTTCGCTCTAAATTGTTTGCTACGTTCTTTTCATTCTACGCTCCAAGAAACAACATTACATCCAGAAAATAAAAATACAGAGTATATGCAGACTCAATTTTGCAGTGCATATAAAATTCTTACAGGTACAACTATTTATCCCTTTCAATAATCCATAAAAAGCGGTTGCTTGAAAATATGTAAGCAACCGCTTTTTAAATTAATACATATACACTATTGTATAACTTTCACTTTTACAGACTTACGGCCCCAGCTATTAGCACTACCATCTGAGCCCACTAATACATCAATGCGATTTCCTTTAATCGCACCACCAGTATCTCCAGCAATCGCTTCTCCATATCCTTCTACCCATACTTTCGATCCAAGTGGAATTACCTTTGGATCAACAGCAATTACTTTCATATTTGGATTCGCTGTTAAATCATGCCCCATTGCAGTTAACACACGACCACCATACGTACCATTCTCACTTGGATTTGCTGTATACGCCGTCGCTTCTACTGTTATTTCACGACCGCCAGCAGGTGCATTTGTTTCAGCAGATTTCTTAACTGGTTTCGCAGCTGGCTTTTCCTTTGCTACAGGCTTACTTGATTCTACATTTTTAACAGACTCTTTGCTCTTAACTGCCGTATTATTTTTAACCGACGGATTTACTCTAGCCGGTTCTTCTTGCGTTACAACTTCTTTCTTTTCAATCACAGGTGCTTCTCCTGTTAAAAATGGTACGTGAACATATGCAACTTTTCCATTGTAGTCGAATTGTAACCATTCATTTTGAACTTGATTTGTCGTTTCAATCAAATCATTTTTATTAAATTTACCAAGAATTTCAGAGTCAGTATTCGCTCCAGCACGAATATTTAATACGTTCGCAGTTACATAATACGTACCTTTAGTAAATTCAGCACTTACAAATGCTTCTTTACCGTCTAATTTAATTTTCGACCATCCGTTTTCTGTATTTATAACATCTAATTTATTTCCACTTAACATTTTACCTACAAGCTTTGACTCTACATTTGGGTTTTCTCTCACATTTAATACGTCTGTTGTTACAATCGTTTCTGCTTTCGCAGAACCTGCAAAAATCCCAAGACCAAAAACTGCCGCTGTTGCTATACCTAATAATTTTTTCATGAATAGCCTCCATTTGCTTTGTTTTCGTATTTTCATTATAGCAACAGATTTTTTAGTTTTTTAGAAATCACACAATTACAAAGCATTCGTAATATACGATTAACGAGTTGTAACATAAATTTCCACATTAATGAAATGCATTTTCAATAGAAACCCCAATATTTTTCATATATTTTCCACATACAAGCATGAAAATTTTTTTCCAAAAAAAATTACAGTATTACTGTTTTGTTACAAAAAAATCATATTCCATTACATCTTTTACCATAAAACATCATTCTCCAATTATTAATCTCTTTTTTTGTAATAAAAAGGAGTAGCTTATAGCAGCTACTCCTTTTTCATTTATTATTTAACTTTCTTTTTCCAAATTCCCATCATAAGAGCAGAAATAACTGTCCCTACTAATATAGAGAAAATATATAGCAACGGTTTATTTACTAATGCTATAACAAATAACCCACCATGTGGTGCCGGTAATGTAATTTGGAATAACATAGATAACGCGCCTGCAATACTTGAACCAACAACACAACTTACAATTACTCGAATCGGATCTGCAGCTGCAAATGGAATTGCACCTTCTGTAATAAACGATGCTCCCATAATATAATTTGTTAAACCAGATTTACGTTCCGCTTCTGTAAACTTCGTTTTAAAGAATGTAGTTGCAAATGCAATTGCAAGTGGCGGTACCATACCACCAGCCATAACAGCAGAGTGAACTCCAAAGTTCTGCGCTTCTATTGCAGCAATACCAAATGTAAATGCGGCTTTATTAATTGGACCACCCATATCGATTGCCATCATACCACCTAAAATAAGACCTAGTAATATAGCATTTGTACCGTTCAAACCATTTAACCATCCTGTTAACATTTCATTCAATGCTACTACAGGTGGATTTACTACTTTTTGCATTACAACTCCTGTAATTAACAATCCAAAGACTGGATATAACAAAACAGGTTTAATTCCTTCTAACTGCGCTGGTAATCCTGAAAATAATCTTTTCAATCCTAAAACAACATATCCAGCTAAGAAACCAGCAATTAATCCTCCTAAAAACCCAGCATTCGCATGTGCCGCTAAAAATCCTCCGACAACACCAGGCATAAAACCAGGACGATCAGCAATAGAACTCGCAATAAATCCAGCTAAAATTGGTACAAGGAATAAAAACGCCCCTGTTTTTCCTCCACCAATAGACATGAACAATTCAGCTAATGGACCTTCCGCCTTTATACCACCAAACGAAAACGCTAGCGCTATTAAAATGCCACCGCCAACAACGAACGGAAGCATATTACTTACACCACTCATTAAATGCTTATAAATTCCTAATCCTTTTTCTTTCTCTATACTCTCTGACTTCCCATTCTCTTTTACACCTTTAAAGATTGGTGCATCTTGTTTGACAGCTCGATTAAGAAGCTTTTCCGTTTTTCTAATCCCATCAGCTACTGGCACTTGAATGACATGTTTTCCAGCAAAACGATTCATTTCTACTTGTTTATCTGCCGCAACGATAATGGCTGTTGCACGTCCAATGTCCTCTTTCGTTAAACCGTTTTTTATACCTGTTGATCCGTTCGTTTCAACTTTAATCGCAATCCCTAACTCTGCCGCTTTCGCTTTCAAACTATCAGCAGCCATATATGTGTGAGCGATTCCAGTCGGACAAGCTGTAACAGCTAATACGTATGGTTCATCCCCTTCTGGTTTCGCTACTTCAACTTCTTCTTCTTTTTCATTCTCTTTTTCATCAAATAAGCGAAGAAGTTCCTCTTCATCCTTTGCTTCTAATAATTGCTTGCGAAAGCCTTCATCCATTAATAATGTAGAAAGACGGGACAACGTTTCTAAATGTGTATTATTTGCTCCTTCACTTGCAGCAATCATAAAGAATAAATGTGCAGGCTGTCCGTCAAGCGATTCATAATTGATACCGCTTACACTTCTACCGAAACAAATCGCCGGTTGCTTAACAGCCTTCGTCTTCGCATGTGGTATGGCAATGCCTTCCCCAATTCCAGTCGTACTTTGGGACTCCCGCTTTAAAATAGCTTCTTTAAATTCCGTTTTACTATTTAAACGATTTGCCCCACTTAATTTCTCAACTAATTCATCTATGACAGCTTCTTTATTTGAAGCTGTCAAATTCATAATGACTGTATCCCTTTTTAATAGTTCTGTAATTTTCATATGTTACTTCCCCCTATCGCTTAACTACAATTACTTGCGACAATAATTCTTCTACTTTTTCCTTTTTACATAAATCTGCCGAAAATGCTGTTGCACTCCCTGTTGCAACACCATATTGGAATGCCTTTTCAATATCTTTTGTCTGTTCGTATTTACCTACAAATCCAGCAACGAGAGAATCTCCTGCCCCAACTGAATTAATAACAACACCTTTTGGAACAGTTGCTTCATATATACCTTCTGCCGTAAATAATAAAGCTCCATCTCCGGCCATTGATACAATAACGTTCTCTACACCTTGTTCGACTAATTTTCTTCCATACGGTAAAATCTCTTCTACTGTTAAAAGCTCCACTCCAAATAACTCACCAAGTTCATGATGATTTGGCTTTATTAAAAATGGCTTATTTTTAATTACATGTTGCAGTGCACTTCCACTTGCATCCACTACTACACGAATACCTTTTTCAGCTCCAAACGCAGCAATTGATTCATAAAAAGTATTTGGAATAGAAGTCGGTACACTTCCAGCAAGTACAACACAATCTCCACGTTGCATACTTTCAATTTTGTTCATTAACTGTCCGAACTGCTCTTTTGTCACAATAGGACCTTGTCCATTTAATTCTGTTTCTTCTTCCCCTTTTATCTTTACATTAATTCTAGTATCTTCATCTACTTGGACGAAATTTGTTGTTACACCTTCATCATGTAATACATCTTGCATAAACTGACCAGTAAATCCACCAGTAAATCCAAGTGCAACATTTCCAACACCTAAACGATGAAGAACGCGAGAAACATTAATCCCTTTTCCTCCAGGAAACTTCATGTCTTTCTCTGCTCGATTTACTGTGCCTAAATCAAAAGAATTAACTTGTACTACATAATCAATAGATGGGTTTAAAGTAACTGTATAGATCATTGTTTATCAGCCTCAATTACATTGGTTTGTCTTTTATATTTTTCTAAATCAATTTCTAAATGGTTTGTAATAATATTTGCATCTTCAACATTGGCAATTTTCGCAAACGCAACTTCTGAAAACTTACTTTCATCAATTAAGAAATACCCTTCGTTCGCTAATGTTAATGCCATTTGTTTTAAAAGCGCTTCTTCTGGATCTGGTGTTGTAAAACCAAACTGTTCATGTACGCCATTCGCTCCTAAAAAACATTTATCAAAGCGATACTTCTGCATACTTTCCTGTGCCATCGCACCAATTAAAGCCTTCGTCCTACTCTTCATCATTCCGCCTAGTAAATACGCACGAATATTATTTTCAACTAAAGCTTCAATATGCATAAGTCCATTCGTCACGACAGTAACATCTTTATTTATTAGAAATGGAATCATTTCAAATGTTGTACTTCCTGCATCTAAATAAATACAATCCCCTTGTTCCACAATAGTAGCTGCATACTTAGCAATTTGATGTTTTATTTGAATGTTTTTGGATGATTTTTCAGTCATCGTTGGCTCCTGTCCCTTTGCTGTTAAAACAGAGGCACCACCATGAACTCTTTTTAATAACCTTTGTTTTTCTAATTGTGCTAAATCACGACGAATTGTTGATTCAGAGCTTTCTGTTCTTTCAACTAATTGCTGTAATTTAACTACTTTCTGTTCTTTTACAAGTTGCAATATCATTTGATGACGTTCAGGAGTTAACATTTTACTCACCTCTTCTTTGATTACAGTATAATGAAAACGATCACAAAAATCAACCACATACATTCATAAATAATCAAAAACAATCAAAAACAGTTATAGACAACAAAAAAAGGAACCCATTTGATTGTTATATCAAATAGGTTTCTTTCCTCGATTCACTTATAAAGAAGCTTTATATATGTTTAAAACATCATCTTTATTTAATTTTTTAAAGTTACCAAATTCACCATAAGCCATCGCTTTATCCGCCATTAAATCAATTTCATTTTCTCCAATAGTATAATCAGATAATGTTACTGGTGCCTCAATTGAAGTCCAAAATTGACGCAGTGCCTCAATTCCTTCTAACGCCACTTCTTTATCTGTTTTGCCATCTGTTTCTATATCAAATACACGAATAGCGAACTGTTTAAAACGACTTACATTTTCATCTATAACATGCTTCATCCAATTTGGGAATAGAATTGCAAGGCCGCCGCCGTGCGGTATATCATGAACAGCAGAAACTGCATGCTCAATATTATGAGTTGCCCAGTCTCCTTTTACTCCCATTGCTAAAATGCCGTTTAACGCCATAGTACCGCAATATAAAATTGTTTCCCTATGCTCATAATTTTCTAGATCACTTAAAAGCTTAGGAGCTGTTTCAATTACTGTTCTTAAAACAGATTCACAATAACGATCTTGTAGTTCTGTATTTGTTCCATGATGGAAATATTGCTCTAATACGTGTGACATAATATCTACCATACCGTAAATTGTTTGATCTTTCGGTACAGACGCAGTATGAACTGGATCTAAGATTGAAAACTGCGGGAAAGTAACCGGGCTACCCCAGCCGTATTTTTCATTCGTTTCCCAGTTTGTAATTACCGAGCCTGCATTCATTTCAGATCCTGTTGCTGCAAGAGTAAGTACAGTACCAAATGGTAATGCCTCGCTAGCAAATGCTTTTTTCGTTACAATATCCCATACATCTCCATCGTACTTACTACCAGCGGCAATCGCTTTCGTACAGTCGATTACACTTCCTCCACCAACTGCTAAAATAAATTCGACACCATTTTCTTTACAAATTTGAATCCCTTTTTTTACTGTTGATACACGAGGATTCGGTTCAACACCAGTCAATTCAAATACTTCTGCATTTATATCTTTTAAAATAGAAATTACATTATCATATATACCGTTTCTTTTAATGCTGCCTCCTCCATATACGAGAAGAACTTTTTTACCGAACTGTGGAATTTCAGTTTTTAACTGCTCTAATTGTCCTTTACCGAAAATAAGTTTTGTCGGATTACGAAATACAAAATTTTGCATATCTTTTTACCATCCCTTCTATTTAAAAAGCAACTATACTTTTGTATACCATATTTTTTTCATTTCACAAAAATATTTGCTTAACAAAAAAATCCCAGCCTTTAGGGCTGAGATTTTTTAGTGATAATAAGGTGAGATCATTAAGTAAACAATAACACCAGATAGACTTACATATAGCCAAATTGGCATCGTCCATCGTACAATTTTACGGTGACGTGTTAATTGATTCGTAAAACCAAATACAAGTGCGAACAATGCAAGTGGTACAATAATTGCCGCAAGGATAATATGTGTAATTAAAATGATGAAGTACACATATTTAATAAATCCTTCCCCGCCAAAATGTGTTGCTGGCGCCAAGTAATGATACGATAAATACGAAACACAGAATAGCAAAGTCGTCGTGAATGCCGCAAGAATGAAACCGCGGTGCATTTTCACATTCTTTTTAATAATAGAGTATAAAGCTGCTAATAAGAATACGAACGTAAAGCTATTAAAAATTGCATTTAACATTGGTAAAATCGTTACATCAAAATGTACTTCTCCTTCATAGCCAACAGGTCCAAAGAACAAAAATAAAATAATCGCATTTACAATTACAGAAAGCGTTATCACAATAGGAGCATAGCTTTTCTGATTTGTTGATTGATCCACCAAAATGGTCACTCCCTCTTCCTTCAAATATGTATACGTAACCTCACTATTTTAACATATTATTCACAGTGTAAATGTGACAATAGTTTGACACAGTAAGACAAGACAAAGAAAAAAATCCTTCTTAATAAAACTTCTTAAGAAGGATTTTATCGCTTTATTATTCAAATAGCAATGCAATTAGTTTTTGTTAAAAAACGTATCGCTATATGCTTGAAAAATTTCAGATACTTGATATCCCATTAATGAAATTGCTGTTAATGAAAAGAAACCAATCATAAGAAATCGAAACCACATATAAATCTCCTCCTTGTATTTAGCTTAAAAAACGTTAGCTATATTACAAGTTACGTGGCACTCTTCATCATCACTTTCTTTCTTCTTTACAATTGCTGTTATAAATCGAATCATAAAGAATAGAACAAAAGGAATTTGTTCGTAATTCACCTTGGCATAGTTCAGCAACGGCTCACGCTGCACATCGAACGGGGATGAGAAGGAATAGAACATACCTTGCTCTTCCATATATACAATTACAATTTTCATGCAAAATACTATTCCTAGAAACGAAACAATATCTTGCCATTCTGTCGTATATAACAGGTTATACAGCTCTAATACGTACTCTTCCATCATCATCCCCCCCTTCCTTTTTTACCATTTTGCTCGCCTTCGTATAAAAAGTCAAGAAAAAAGTTTATATTCACTATGACAATAGTAATTACTCGTTTCTATGTTTATATATGATTCTTTTATAGCAATGATTGGGTGTAACTCTATTCCAAAACAATAAATTAGAATCGAACGGATTCTTCATTTCTACTTTTAGGTTTCAAAACTGTGCTATTTTTATTTCTATTAAAAATAAAATAAGAAAGTATTATAAGAACAGTAACAAGCATCGTTAAAAGTGCTTGTGGACGCAAAGATTCAATTGCAAGCATTGCAACTAAAACTGCTATAATAGCAGCAATTGTAACATACGTTACATATGGGAAAAGCCACATTTTCACTTTCAAATTTCTTTGTTCTACTTTTCCCATTTTTTTACGCATCTTTAAATGCGAAACTGCAATAACGAGATAAACAAGTAACGCGATCCCACCAGAAGCATTCACTAAAAATAAAAATACTTTATCTGGAGATATGTAACTAAAAACAACTCCAATATAAGCGAAGAAAGTTCCAAATAAAACTGCTCGAACTGGAACACCACTACTGTTCAATTTTAAAAACACCTTTGGAGCATCTCCTCTTTCTGCCATCGAAAAAAGCATTCTTGAGTTTGTATATAAGCCCGAATTTAAACAAGAGAGTACAGCTGTTAAAACGATAAAATTCATAATTTGTGCTGCCGCTGGTATTCCTATATGTTCAAGTACCGCTACAAATGGACTTTTTAGTATGTTTGCTGAATTCCACGGAAGGAGTGTAACGACTATAGCAATAGATCCAATGAAAAATACGAGAATACGCCAAATTACACTATTTGTTGCTGTTTTTACTGCTTTTACAGGCTCAGCAGACTCACCAGCCGCTACTGCTACAATCTCTGACCCCATAAATGAAAATATAACGACGGTAATTCCAAGCAGCACCGAACTTATCCCATTTGGCATAAATCCCCCTTGTCCTACTAAATTTGAAGTGCCAGGTGCTTCCGTTCCTGGTACAAATCCTAAAATAACAGCAAGTCCAAGACAAAGGAATAAGACGATACTTATTACTTTAATAAAAGAAAACCAATATTCAAACTCTCCAAATGATTTCACTGAAAAAACATTCGTCAACGTTAATAAAATCGTTAATATTAGGCTTAATAACCAGAGTGGGATGTCTGGAATCCAGTATTGAATAATACCAGCACCTGCTGTGGCTTCTATTGCAATAACAATTACCCAGAAAAACCAATATAGCCACCCAATTGTATACCCCGCCCATAGACCAATAGCTTCTCGTGCATATGTTGCAAATGAACCACTTGTCGGGTTAATAGCTGCCATTTCCCCCAACATTCTCATGACGAAAATGACTAGAAGTCCTGCTAATGCATATGAAACGATAGAACCTGGCCCGGCCGAATGTACAACTGCACCACTTCCAACAAACAAACCAGCCCCTATTACACCACCAATTGAGATCATCGTAATGTGGCGTATTTTTAGGTCTTTCTTAAGATTTTTATCCAAATCTTGTACATCCCCTTCCAAACTTTATTTTGAAATTTATGTAAGAGTATTATGCAAAAAACCTTGTCTTACATTTCTTAATATATCAAAATATTCTGAATTTAAAAATTATAAATCCACCTCCTTCATAAATTATTACATTAGGTTTAATAATTTTCCATACACAATTGTTGAGAAAATTATTAAACCTAACAAAAGATAAAATTTTCAGATATCATTAAAGAAACAAGATTATACATCTAGACAACTTTTTGTATAGGAGTGTTGATATGTTAAACAAGTTCAAATTCATTTGTTGTATGTTAGTAATTTTCTTACTGCTACCGCTAGCCCCCTTCCAAACAAAAGCAGCAAACAATTTAGGATCAAAATTACTCGTTGGATATTGGCATAACTTTGATAACGGTACTGGCATTATTAAATTAAAAGATGTTTCACCAAAATGGGATGTAATAAATGTATCTTTCGGTGAAACTGGTGGTGATCGTTCCACTGTTGAATTTTCCCCTGTGTATGGTACAGATGCAGAGTTCAAATCTGATATTTCCTATTTAAAAAGTAAAGGAAAAAAAGTAGTTCTTTCAATAGGTGGACAAAATGGAGTCGTTTTACTTCCTGACAATGCCGCTAAACAACGTTTTATTAATTCCATACAATCTCTAATCGATAAATACGGTTTTGATGGAATAGATATTGACCTTGAATCAGGTATTTACTTAAACGGCAATGACACTAATTTTAAAAACCCAACAACTCCTCAAATCGTGAATCTTATCTCAGCAATTCGAACGATTTCAGACCATTACGGTCCAGATTTCCTATTAAGCATGGCCCCTGAAACAGCTTATGTTCAAGGCGGGTATAGCGCATATGGAAGCATATGGGGTGCATATTTACCAATTATTTACGGAGTGAAAGACAAACTAACTTATATTCACGTTCAACACTATAATGCTGGTAGCGGCATTGGGATGGACGGTAATAATTATAATCAAGGAACCGCAGACTACGAGGTCGCGATGGCAGATATGCTCTTACATGGCTTTCCTGTAGGCGGTAATCCAAATAATATTTTCCCCGCTCTTCGTTCAGATCAAGTAATGATTGGACTTCCAGCGGCACCAGCAGCAGCTCCAAGTGGCGGGTATATTTCTCCAACTGAAATGAAAAAATCTTTAGATTATATCATTAAAGGCGTTCCTTTCGGAGGGAAGTATAAGCTTTCTAATCAAAATGGCTACCCTGCATTTCGTGGTCTAATGTCTTGGTCCATTAATTGGGATGCAAAAAACAACTTTGAATTCTCCAATAACTACAGAACATATTTTGATGCTATTCCTTTGCAAAAATAATAAAAAACAGCAATAGGTTATATAAAGTAACCTATTGCTGTTTTTTATTTATGTAAATTACTTTTTCACATCCATATCTACAGTACGAAGAGATTCATCTCCATTTCGTAAATAGCTATTTACGAGACTTAAAAGTAACTTCCCACCAACTAACATTGCACGTTCATCAAAATCAAATTGAGGATGATGATGTGGATATGTTGCTCCTATTTCTTCATTACCCGCACCTGTGAAGAAAAATGCTCCTGGAACATGCTCTAAGTAGTATGCAAAATCTTCACCACCCATAATCGGCGGCACTTCAATGACCCTTTCTCTTCCAAGATCACGTTCTGCAACCTCCATAAAATGACTCGTTTCCTCTACATGATTTATTAATATTGGATAGCCACGTTTATATTGAATATTAACTTCAGCCTGAAGAGACTGACAAATCCCCTCAACAACTCGTCTAAATTCCTTCTCCATATATTCTCTTACTTCAGGATCTAACGTTCGAATGGTTCCTGTAAACGTAGCAGTATCCGCAATAATATTATCCGCTTGACCAGCATGGAATGTACCAACTGTTAAAACTACGGATTGAAGTGGATCGACTTTTCTACTAACTAACAGTTGCAACTGGTTAATAATTTGTGTTGCAACAATAATAGCATCTACAGTATGATGTGGCATACCTCCGTGACCACCTCGCCCTTGAACCTTCACCTCAAAAGAATCAGCTGCCGCCATCATTGCTCCTGCTTTCGCACCAACAATTCCTACAGGCATTTGAGAAGATACATGCGTACCAAAAACAACATCTACTCCTTCTAAACAACCATCCTCAATCATAGCGATAGCCCCGCCAGGCTCTTTCTCTTCTGCATGTTGGTGTATAAGAACTATTTTTCCAGAAAGTTGGTCTCTATGATCACTTAATATTTTTGCAACTCCTAAAAGTGTTGCTGTATGTCCATCATGGCCACAAGCGTGCATTACGCCCGGAACCTTTGATTTATATGAAACTTTCTTTTCATCTTGAATAGGTAGTGCATCAAAATCAGCACGCAACGCGATTGTCTTCCCAGATTTCCCACCTTCAATTACGCCGATGATTCCTCTTCCCCCGACATCTGTTTTCACATCAATATGAAAACTTTTTAAGATTGCAGCTATTTTTTTCGGTGTTTCTATTTCTTGAAACGATAGCTCTGGGTATTGATGAAAATCTCTTCGCCACGAAACCATTTGGTTATACAAACTTTCCAACTCTTTATGCCATGTTTCTATCATAGAAATTCCCCTTTCTTTTTTAACACTTTAAATTTAATTTACATAACATTCTGTATTTAATCAATAAAAAGGAGAACTTTCTCTGAAAGTCCTCCTACTATTCTAGAATCGTCTAATTACTATTTTGCTTCAACACAAATACTGAAAGTTCAGGTACACTCCAAAATCTAACCGGCATTCGGGTTGTCCCAATACCTCGATTTACGTATAAATGTAACGGCTTATTCTTCCCTTCTAATTCATACATACCTTCAACATAGCTCTCAGCTAATTTTGTAGTAATTAATGGACCTATAAAAGGAATTTGAACTTGTCCTCCGTGACTATGCCCTGAAACTTGAAAATCAACTGGATAACAAGCTACTTTGTCTACAACATCCGGCTCATGTACTAATAGCATATTGAAATCTTGTTGCCTTACATGTTTTAAAGTCGCGTCTATTTGCGGCTTCCCTAATAAGAAATCATCCAAACCTGATATTGTAATATATTTGCCGTTTCCCACTTTAATTTTCTGCACTTCATTTACTAATACAGAAAAACCAGCTTCCTCCATATACTTTTTATAAAACACACTCCCCCCCCCGCCCCTATCATGATTCCCAAACACAGCATATTTCCCTAAGGGAGCATTAATTTTCTGCAAAATAACCTTCGCTTCATCTTTTTCCGCACTATAAGATCCAAACTTATCTATTAAATCCCCTGTGAAAACTACTATATCTGGATGCAATTCATTCATCTTCTCCACCAAATTTTCTAGTTGTTTCAATGTAAACTCTGGTCCTAAATGTACATCTGAGAATTGCAATATTTTTTTATTATTAAACTCTTTAGGAATCGTCGGGGCTTCTATTTCATTCCACGTAACTGTTATTAGTTTTCGTTCTATTTCTGTCGCATAGAAATACAAGCTTACTGGAATCATTACTATACTTATGAAACTTATAATAAGTTTCTTGAAGATTGATTTTTTTTGTTCTTTTTTTACATGATGCGTATTCATGTTTTCACCTCTAGATGTAGTTTAAAATCCTTTTGTTACATTGATGTGACAACATGAAAAAAATTGGGGTTTCAACACGTTGTAGCAAATATGTTTGTTATCCCAGCTGCAATTTTTACCGGTCATGTAACTTGGATTGAATATTTCCCAAACTTCTTGTTTTCTTTGGGAATTTAGTAGGCGGTTTGTATTTTGTAGAACTACCTTATTTCATATCTTATAATAAGAAACTACCTACAAATAAAGAGAAGACTGAAATACAGAACAAATCTATATCCGCTTAAATGGAATGGTTATAAAGTAGGCCTAAAAAATATTACAAATTTCATTTTTTTCGTGAATATATCTACGTACACTTGTTCTCGAATGTTTTATACGTTATAATAACAACTTAAATAGCATTATTTACATATGAGGTGAAAAACATGAATAAAACAGAATTAATTAAAAACGTAGCACAAAATGCTGAGATTTCTCAAAAAGAAGCTACTGTAGTTGTACAAACTGTAGTAGAATCAATCACTAACGCTTTAGCTGCTGGTGAAAAAGTACAACTTATCGGATTCGGTACATTCGAAGTTCGTGAAAGAGCTGCTCGTACAGGCCGTAACCCACAAACTGGTGAAGAAATGCAAATCGCAGCTTCTAAAGTACCTGCTTTCAAAGCTGGTAAAGAACTAAAAGAAGCTGTAAAATAATGAAAAAATAGCCTTCTCGTTTATGAGAAGGCTATTTTTTCATAACATAATTAATAAAAATCTGACCATTGTGCTGTTTTTTTTGTTCCTTTATGCAAATAAAACCTTTCCTTTCAAAGAAAGGTTTTGCTGTAATACTCGCCTCTGTATATATATCCCCGTGCCCTAAGTTCACTGCTTCTTTTTCTAACTTCTGTAATATGTATGAAGCTACCCCTTTTCCTTGATAATCTTTATGCGTAAATAAGCGATCTATGTAATGCTCATCATTATAATTCCCAAACCCCACTATCACACCTCTATACTCAGCAACGTAACAAATATTCTTTTCTAAAGACTGTAGCCATCTTTCTCTATCTAGTCGCTTTGGCGCCCATGCCTGTAGCTGTAACTCGTTATAATCTCTTGCATTCACCGTATGAACTGTTTCATAGAACAATTGTAATACTGTTTCTAAATCCTCTTTCTGGAATGTCCTAATTATAATATCCGTTAACATATATGAGTCTCCTTACTAAACTAACACTCGGCTTTCTACTATAATAAGATTCAATATTGCTGCTTTATTATACCTTTTTTCTTTTTATACAAACAAAAAAAACAACACTTATTCAAAGTATTGTTTTTTTGTATAAAAGCATTTTCAATTACTCTATAAATTAAAATTTTTATTATTTTAATTTCACTCTTTGCAATCTTAGTGCATTTAATACGACTGATACCGAGCTAAATGCCATCGCCGCCCCTGCAACCCAAGGTGCTAAGAAACCTAATGCTGCAATTGGGATCCCTAAGCCATTATAAGCTAACGCCCAGAATAGGTTTTGCTTAATATTTCTAATCGTCATTTTACTCATAAAAATTGCATCGGCAATACTATTTAAATCACCACGGATTAACGTAATATCCGCTGCTTCCATCGCTACATCCGTTCCTGTTCCAATTGCCATACCAATGTCTGCTGTAGCAAGAGCAGGAGCATCATTTATTCCATCTCCAACCATCGCTACTTTCTTACCTTGCGCTTGCAGTTTTTTCACTTCTTCTGCTTTTCCTTCTGGCAATACTTCTGCAATTACGTGATCAATACCAACTTGCCCTGCAATTGCCTGAGCAGTTTGTGTATTATCCCCTGTAATCATAACAACGTCTAGACCCATTTTCTTAAGCCGTGCGATAGCTGCTTTTGAAGTATCTTTTACAGTATCCGCAACAGCAACTATTCCAGCATACTCCTTATCTATCGCTATTAACATTGCTGTTTTTCCTTCTCGCTCTAGCTCTTCCATCGATTTAGAAACTTCTTCAATATCAATATTAAACTTCGTCATTAATCGACGTGTACCAATTAATAATTGTTTCCCTTCAACAATCGATTCAATACCGAACCCAGGAATTGCTTCAAATGTTTCCGAACTTGGTATATCAATTTTCTTTTCTTTAATTCCTTCTACTATCGCTTCTGCAAGTGGATGTTCAGAATTTTTTTCTGCCGCTCCTACTAAACGTAGTATTTCTTCTTCATGGAATCCATCTGCTACAATTATATCTGTTAACACTGGCTTCCCATTTGTCACAGTACCCGTTTTGTCTAAAATAACCGTATCTAATCGGTGCGTTGCTTCTAAATGCTCTCCACCTTTAAATAAAATACCATACTCAGCTGATCTTCCTGATCCAGCCATAATAGATGTAGGTGTCGCAAGACCTAACGCACATGGGCAAGCGATAACAAGTACTGCTATCATTTTCTCAAGCGCTCCGCCAAAATCACCAGGTGTAACAAATATCATCCACACTGCAAATGTAATAATAGCAATTACAACTACAACCGGTACGAAAATACCAGAAATTTGATCAGCTACCCGTTGAATAGGCGCTTTCGATCCTTGCGCTTCTTCTACTACTTTAATAATTTGAGCTAATGCCGTATCTCTACCTACCTTAGTTGCTTTAACTTTTAAAAATCCATTTTTATTTATTGTAGAACCAATTACTACATCTCCAATTGTTTTATCAACTGGAATACTTTCACCCGTTAACATCGATTCATCAATCGCAGATTTTCCTTCTACAATTTCTCCATCAACTGGTATTTTTTCACCAGGTTTTACATAAACGATATCACCAGCTACCACTTCTTCGATTAAAATCTTCATTTCTGTTCCATCTCGCACAACTGTAGCTGTTTTCGCTTGTAATCCCATTAACTTTTTAATTGCTTCTGATGAACGTCCCTTTGCCTTTGCTTCAAATAATTTACCTAAAATAATTAATGTAATAAGTACCGCACTCGTTTCAAAATATAAATCTGTCATATGTTCCGAAGAACCAATAGATTGAATACTTAAATATACACTATAGAAATAAGCGGCCGACGTTCCAAGTGCCACGAGAACATCCATATTCGCACTTTTATTACGTAACGCTTTATAAGCTCCAATATAAAACTGTCCACCAATGATAAATTGAACAGGAGTTGCAAGGGCTAGCTGTACCCAAGGGTTCATTAGCATATCAGGTAAATAAATAAACGATGTAAATGAGAAATGACTCACCATTGCCCACAATAACGGGAATGATAAAATAAACGAAATAATAAATTTCTTCTTTTGTCGTTCAATTTCTTGTAAGCGATGATCTGTTGATCCATCTTGCTCATCTGATTTCACTTCTAATTTATATCCTAACTTTGTAATCGTACTCTTCATTTCATTTACACTGACTTCATCAGGATTAAAGTCTACCGTTGCCGACTCTAAAGCGAAATTAACCGTCGCTTTGTTCACACCATCTAACTTATTTAAACGCTTTTCAACTCTATTCGCACATGCTGCACATGTCATTCCTGAAACAGTAAATTCAGCTTTATCACTTACAATTCCATATCCTAACGATTCAACTTTTTCTTTAAAGTGTTGCGGATTTGTTTTAGTTGGATCGTACATTATTTTTGTTTTTTCAAGTGCAAAATTTACATTTGCATCATGAACACCTTCTACTTTTTTCAGACCTTTTTCAATTCTATTGGCACATGCTGCACATGTCATTCCTGATATTTGAAGATTGGCCTCTTTTTGTTCATTCATGTCTCTCACCTCTATATACCCTTATAAGGTATAATTATTAGCAAAATAAATCGTACTTCGTTTAAAGTACGATTTATTTCCATATCTAAAAATAATTATTGAACATCGTATCCTTGATCTTCGATTACAGCAACGATATCTTTTAATGTTATAGCAGATGAGTCGATAGTAACTTCAACAGTTCCTTCTGCTAATTGAACCTTCACTTGTTCAACACCGTTTAGCTCTTTCACACTGCTTTCGATAGAGTTTACACAATGTCCACAAGACATACCTTCAACTTTTAATGTTAACTGTTCCATTTAAAATCCTCCTCTTGTTTCTTCATTGTTTGTTAATCACAACTACATCTTACCATACCCCCCTAAGGTAATCAATGGTTTTGTATCATGATTTTTCAATTATTTTCTAAACGTTTATTTTACACACACTTTTTCACTACAATACACCTAAATCCAATATACGGGTAAACAAAAAAAACAAGCCAGTTACATACTAGCTTGTTTTTACGCTTTTGAAAAACGTTCAAATACTGTCATTAATTCTTCAATTGCTTCGTCACCATTTCCATTTTTAATAGCTCCTGAAACACAATGACTCGTATGATTTTTTAAGACACCCATTCCTACTTTTTTCATCGCTGCATTAATCGCTGAAATTTGCACTAAAATATCAACGCAATAACGATCATTTTCAATCATATTTTGAATACCACGAACTTGTCCTTCGATTCTCTTCAATCTATTTATAATTTGCTCTTTTTCTTTTTCTGATCTATGTGTTACTGATTCATGCTCTTTATGATCCATATTATCACCTTCTTAAAATTTCTCTTCATCCAATAAAACAATTGCTTTTATGAGTATACTAATTATAGCATTAAATATCTATGTATGATACCCCATATGAGTATATTTCCACTTTATGATTATTCTTAACACATTATTAGCTTCTCAGTCTCAATTTTTATTATACCCTTTCCTTTTTGTAAAAAAATCATTATATCTCCAATCAAAATCCAATAAAGTGAAACTTTAATTAGCACTCCCCAATCGGGCTTTTACGGGTAGCCTGCCCGGCAAATAGCGGGATAAATTGAAACAATAATAAGCGGGGATTGTCCATCCCCGCTTATTATTCGCCTACAAATATAAAAGCCTCAATCTTCACACGTTTAAATTGAGACTTTTTTCTTCCTATATATAGTTATTGCTGATCACATACTTTTGTATCATTCACTACTGAAGTTCCTTCAACGGTCACCGTATGAAAACAATCATTCACTCGAACTGTCACAACATTATCTTGCCGATCAATGATATGATATTCATTAAAATTTTTATTCAGAGCACTGCGAATTTGTTCTCCTTCATAAATTGGGATGCCATGTGATAGAACCCAAATCAGTCCAGCGATAGCAAGAATAGTTTTCATACGATCTACCTCCTTGAGAATATAGTGAACTTTTAATCCGCGCTTTTTCAGCTCTATTCCTCTTGATTTGAATGAATCAAGCCTTTTTGGAAATAAGTTCATTTCGTCTATTTTATGTTTATGCTAATTGTGACGGAAATGTGACAACTTTTTGTCTCTTTAGACGAAAAGTTGAAACAAAACTTTCAAAAAGGACAATTCTACTTGAACAACACAAAAGACTATGGAGAATTTCCCCATAGCCTTTTGTTTGCATTTTATTAGACGATCACTTGATTAACTAACTTAAAAATGTGAATTTACTCCAATCACTAGCCTTTTAAACACTGGATACATGACTAATAAATCTCAACCCTTTACTTAAAGAAGTCGGCACAACAGATGCATGATTCTCTCCTTCTGCTTCATAAAACATAAATCTAAATTGATCGTGTTTTACTTGGAGAAGGCGCTCTGACAATTCATTTGCACCTACAACCATATGCTCTCGTTCAAGTGAACCAACTGTAAGAAATACTCCTGTTTTAACCTTTGCATTGTTTAATTCATTTATAAGATTCTCTTCTTTTTCAAGTACAGATCGGTTATTCCACCAAATAGATGGGCTACTAATAAAATAATTTTGAAAGGCATTTACGTTTGTAAATAATATATGTAAAGCAAATAGGCCACCTAGCGAATGCCCAAATAACGTTTGTTTTCCTTTATCAATCGCAAAACTTTTTTCAATTTGCGGTTTAACTTCTTCTTCAATAAAAGTAAAGAAGTTATGCGCTCCTCCTGTTTTAGGCCACGGTTTACCGTCTGGTTTTAAAGGAGCATCTTTTGAAATTACGCTAGGTGTAAAATCATAGCATCTTTCTTCACCTGAAAATACCCCTTCAATCGGATAACCAATACCTACTATAACGGCTGGTGCAACACCTGTTTTTTCCGCTCTAACTGATTGTATTTTAACCGCTTCATGGAATGTTTGAAAAAAGGCATTGCCATCTAATACATATATAACAGAATATCCTGACTCTGGTGCTGGCTGCTTCGGCTTTGAAATATGAATTTGATATTCCTTACCTTCAAATTTTGAATACATTTTCCACTGTTCTGTATTAGATGTTATAATCTGCTGTTTTTCAATCGTAGTAGTCATCTTATATCTCCCCTCCTTAACTCGTCACATATATTTCTACTTTTTCTTCTTGAGGTACAACGCTATCATAACCGAAACAAACAGGAGACCCATTATACGGATCAATCATGACACGTGCATCAATATGAAATACTTCTTTTAGCACTTCATTTGTAATGATCTCTTCTGGGCTACCAGTTGTAACAATTTCCCCTTCCTTCATTGCAATAATCTCATCTGAAAACCTTGCTGCATGGTTAATATCATGTAGTACCATTACGACCGTACAATTATGTTCTTTATTTAACTTCTCCACAATTTGTAATACATCTAATTGATGAGACATATCAAGATATGTAGTCGGTTCATCTAATAGCAACACTTCTGTCTCTTGTGCTAAAGCCATTGCTAGCCATACCTTTTGTCGTTGACCACCTGATAAATTTGCAATTTGTCTCGTTCTAAATTCTGAAGTTTTCGTTATATCTAATGCCCAATCAATCATTTCTTTATCTTTTGAGGTTAACTTGTTTACGTTATTTCGATGTGGATAGCGTCCATAAGAAATTAATTCTTCTACTTTAAGCTCTCCTGGTGCAATCGGAGTTTGCGGAAGTAAAGCTAACAGCTTGGCAATTTCTTTCGTTGGAATTGTATTTAAATCCTTTCCTTGCAAATACACTTTACCGCTTTTTTGCTTTAAAATTCGTCCCATCGTTTTTAATAGTGTTGATTTACCGCACCCGTTTGGTCCTATAATTGTCGTTACTTTTCCTTCTTGTATTTCCACATTTAAATCGCGAAACACTGTAAGTTTTTCATAACTTGTTTCTAAATTTTTTGCACTTAACATACTCACTTTTATTCCTCCTCTTACGCTTTCGCCTTATAAAGTAAATATAAGAAATACGGTACACCGACAATAGAAATAACGATTCCAACTGGTAACTCTACAGGTGTGAAAACTGTTTTTGCAATAAAGTCTGAAGCAATTACAAGAAACATTCCGATTACTCCGCACGTAGGAATGATATGCTTATGCTGAATACCAACAAGTCTTTTCGCTATATGCGGTGCCATTAGTCCTATGAAACCAATACTTCCTGAAACAGCAACACATGCGCTTACAAGTCCGATACTACTTAATAGTAAAATTGATTTCTCTCTTTCTACTGAAACACCTAAACTCGTAATACTCGTTTCTTCCAATTGAAATAAATCTAATAAATAAGCTTTCTTCTGTATAAGTGGAATTAAAATGATAAGCCACGGTAACATAGCAATAATATACTTCCAGTTTGCACTATATATGCTTCCAGACACCCAAACTGCAGCCATCTCAAAATCAGTTGATTTCATTTTGAGTGATAAATACATAGAGAATGCGCCAAACCCTGAACCGATTGCAATCCCTGTTAACAAAAGTCGCTGCGAATCTAACTTACCGTTTTTCCAAGAAAACAGATAGATTATAATGGCTGCACCTAATCCACCAACTAGGCCAAACATCGGCATCATCATTATAGAAATCCAGTCTGTGCTCTTTAATTGTCCTTGAAAGAAAAACATAAAAATGACGATAGCTGTACCTGCGCCGGCATTTACTCCTAAAATACCTGGGTCCGCCAAACCATTTCTCGTAATCCCTTGAATTACAGCACCCGCAACGCCTAATCCTAATCCTACTAATCCAGCAATTACAATGCGCGGAAGACGAAACTCAAAAATAACTAAATCATGCTCTGGTAACGGATCTATTCTAAAAAGTGTTTTAAATACATCTGTAATCGTAATATCAAACGTTCCATTCGTTAAACTAATATAAATGGCACATAGTATTAAAAATATAATAATCCCCATCGTCATTCCAAAACGTTGACTTGAACTTTTAAGCATGTCTCTCTCCTCCTCTTGTACGGATTAAATAAAGGAAGAAAGGAATCCCAATTAAAGATGTAACGACTCCAATTGGCGTTTCAAATGGATAGTTTACAAATCTACTTAATACATCACATAAAGCTAAGAAAACTCCACCAATAACACCCGCACATGGTAAAATCCACTTATAATCTACCCCAATAATAAAGCGAGTAATGTGTGGAATAATTAAGCCTACAAAACCAACTTTTCCTACTAAAGCAACTGCTGTTCCTGTTAAAAAAATTACTGATAAAATTGCCATCGCTTTTACTAGTTTTGTACGCTGCCCTAGATTAATAGAAACTTCTTCTCCTAAAGAAAGAATGGTAATAGATTTCGCTATTAACAGCGCTAAAACTATCCCAATTATCCCAAAAGGTATCGTGATTTTAATTATATTAGGGTCCACTTGGTCTAACTTTGCATTAAACCAAAAACTAACATTTTGAGAGATTTGGAAATACGAAGCCATCGCAGCTGATACACTGCTTAAAAATGTTCCAATAACTGTCCCTATAATTGCTAACCTAACAGGAGATAAGCCATTTTGAAGAAGTGAGCCAAAACCAAACACGATACCGGCCCCTAGTGCAGAACCAATCATTGAACATAAAACCATACCGATCGATGACATTCCTGGAAGAAAAATCATACATAGTGTAATAATAAAGGCTGCACCATCCGTCACACCCATAATCGAAGGGGATGCAAGATAGTTTCTTGTCATCCCCTGCATAAGTGCTCCTGATATGGCTAGAAATGCTCCGACTAAAAGAGCTGCAACTACCCTTGGTAAACGTGAAGTAATAATAATATTATGATTTACATCGCTTGAATCAAAATGAAATAATGCGTTCCACACTGTTTCAGCATCAATACTTTTCGCACCATACAAAATAGAAAGTATAACTGTAGCTAAGATGAGTATGGGTGCTATACATAATATAGTTACTGGTACTGCATTTGTTTTCTGCATATCATTCAACGCACCTTACTTATTGTATTATTTAGATAAACTTTTCACTGCTTCTTTTAAGAATGCTGTTTTACTCCAAGCTGTACCACCTTGTGCCATTGGATCCACAACGTTTACAAATACTTTCTTTTCTTTCGCAGCATTCATACTTTGCCAAATTGGATTGCTTTCAATTTCTTCTAGTACTTTCGGGTTTTTATTTTCACTTGCCTCGTATTGTAAGAAAATATAATCCGGGTTAAGTTCAGCAAGTTTTTCAAATGAAATTTTCTCTTGTGCTTTTACAGTTTTCAATTGCTCTGGAGCAGTTAGTCCAAGATCTTTATAAATGACAGGGTTAAAGTATACGCCTTCAGGATATAGGAATAATTCGTTTGCTCTTAGTCTAACGACAAGTACTTTTTTGTCTTTTAACTTATCTCCTAGTTTTGCTTTTGCTTTTTCAGCGTCCGCATTGTAATCATTAATAATCTTTTCTGCTTTATCTTTTTTACCAGTTAATTCTCCCATTAACTTTAAGTTATCTTCCCAATTTGTTGAAACGTGTGATACTGGGAACGTCGGAGCTACTTTCGTAAACTTTTCAGCTGTTTCTGCTGGGAATTTCGTACTTGATGTAATAACATCTGGTTTTAATTGAAGTAATGTTTCAAAATTCGGTTGCATTTTCTCACCAACAGATTTTGCACCCTCTAAATCTTTTTCAAGATACTTTGGTAATTTACCACCTACAGTAATCGCACCAACTGGTTTAATTCCAAGTACTGCCGCATCTTCCATTGACTCTAAACTCGCTGTCGCAATTTTATCTACTTTTGCTGGCACTGTATATTCTTTACCTAAATATGTAATTTTTCGTTTTTCATCTTTTTTTGTTTCCGTAGCTTTTGTCTGTTGCTTTTGCTCCCCTGAAGTTTTATCCGCACTATTACATGCCGCTAACCCTACACTTAAAACTGTAACCATCCCTAATGTAAATAACTTCTTGTTCATCTTTATATATCTCCTCTCGAAACCTGTAAATAGATTATTTTTATATAAAAACTTAACTACATGAAACTTGTTCTAAGCATATATTTCATTAGATTAATAATTTTATCCGGAACTCATTCTCATTCACTTCCCCTAAAATATAATTCTTTTATACTTCACCCATTGATAATTCTTTTCACTGATAATGATTATCGTTACTAAGTATATATTTAATATGTAATTATTTCAAGAATGATTTGAAAAATTTTAACAAACTGAATTAAAAAGAAGTATCCGCCTATTATTAGCGAGATACTTCTTTTTTTAGAAATTTATATGTAATTCAACTGGACAATGGTCTGATCCTATTATTTCACTGTTAATTTTCGCATCCGTTATTTGCCCTTTTATTCTGTCCGAGACAACAAAATAATCTAAACGCCATCCGATATTTTTCGCTCTTGCTCCCATACGATAGGACCACCAAGAGTATGCACCTTCCTGATTAGGATAAAGGTGACGGTACGTATCAACAAATCCTTCTTCTAAAATACGTGTAAACTTCTCCCTTTCTTCATCAGAGAATCCAGGGTTTTTACGGTTACTTTTTGGATTTTTTAAATCTATTTCTTTATGAGCAACATTTAAATCTCCACAGAAAATAACTGGTTTCTTTTCATCTAATTGCTTTATGTAAGCCCTGAAATCATCTTCCCATTCCATTCTGTAATCTAAACGCTCTAATCCTCGTTTTGAGTTTGGCGTATATAACGTTATCATGTAAAAATCTTCGAATTCTAAAGTAATGACTCTTCCTTCTTGATCATGCTCTTCAATGCCTAAACCGTACGTAACAGAAAGCGGTTCTTTTTTCGTAAAAATTGCCGTTCCTGAATAGCCTTTTTTCACAGCATAATTCCAATATGTATAATATCCCTCTAGATTTAAATCAATTTGTCCACTCTGTAATTTAATTTCTTGTAGACAAAATATATCTGCATTGGATTCCTCAAGATATTCTAAAAATCCACCTTTTGTGATAACTGCACGTAAACCATTTACATTCCATGAAATTAACTTCACTTATAATCCTCCTCTTGCTGTTCACTTTCAAAGTTCATGCTATCACAAAATAGAAAAACAATCATATTTTCATCTTTGTAATCTTGCTCTTACATTTTTGAATACGTACATACGCACTTTATTCAGGTTATACTAATTTCAGAGGTGATGTTCTTTGCACAATGGAGAATTTATGTTAACAAGTGTGTATTGGCAAGCAATTATTCATAATGATTCTTCCTATGACAACAAATTCTTTTATGCTGTGAAATCAACTGGTATCTTTTGCCGACCATCGTGTAAATCAAGAATACCGAATCAAAACAATGTACGAATTTTTCTTCATGCAGAGCAGGCATTACAAGAAAACTTTCGTCCGTGCAAACGTTGTAAACCAAATGGGATCACTTTACCAAATGAAGAGTGGGTAGAACAAATTAAAGAGTATATTGAAAAGCATTTTGACGAAGCATTAACTCTCGACATACTGGCGGAAATGTGCCACGGTAGCCCCTTTCATTTACAACGCACTTTCAAAAGAATAACAGGAATTAGCCCAATGGAATATATACAGCAATTCAGGATTGTAAAAGCGATGGAATATCTTTCACATACAAAGCAATCCGTTAAGGAAATTAGTACTGCTGTCGGGATAGAAAACCAAGAGTATTTCGCAACTTTATTTAAAAAGAAAACTGGATTTACTCCTACTGAATATAGAAAAAAGAACGTAATGAAAGAGGTAGACAATAATGAATTCCTACAAAAATAAATCTATATATTGGACGCTACTTACACATAAAAATTGGTGCTTTCATATTGCTGCAACTGAAAATGGAATTTGTTTCATTGGATCACTAGACGCAAACTTTGAAGAACTAAATATATGGGCTAGAAAAAAACAGCCCCAACATATATTGACTTGCAATCCAGATTACATGCAAACATATACGAAAGAAATTATGGAGTATTTAGAAAACAATCGTGAAACTTTTACTTTCCCTATCGATGCTTACGGAACTGCTTTTCAATTATCCGTTTGGAATACGGTACGTGAAATTCCTTACGGGAAGACCTATTCTTATTCAGAAATTGCAGAAAGAATTCAAAAACCTACAGCTGTGCGTGCCGTTGCTTCTGCTATTGCCGCCAACCCTCTTCTCATTACGATTCCTTGCCATCGCGTTATAGGAAAAGATGGAAAACTAACTGGTTTTAGAGGCGGATTAGAAATGAAAAAAGAATTGCTCACATTAGAAAAATTACAGGTGGAATTCATATGACAGCAGAATATAATAACGCATTGACTTTAGCAGCTCCAAAAGAATTTAATTTCCAAGAAAACTTACGCTATCTATCACGTTCTAACAATGAATGTATGTTTCACATTGAAGATAACAAAATTTATAAAGTCATTCCTGTTGAACATGTAAACCCTTTAGTTGAAATTAGTATAAATACTGACGGAAATATTCAAATACGTTTTTTAGGAGAATCCTATAACTCTGAAAAATGGGTATGTGATGCTGTAGCTAACTACGTAATAGAGTGGTTTGATTTCACTACCGATTTAGCTCCTTTTTATACATTAGCTAAACATGCCCCACTCCTTCAAGGTCCTATTCAAGATTATTATGGGCTTCGCACATTAGGTATTCCAGATTTATTTGAAGCACTTTCCTGGGGAATTATCGGTCAACAAATTAACCTCGCATATGCTTATACGCTAAAAAAAAGATTAGTTGAACAATTTGGAAGTTACGTAAAATGGAACGATAGAAAACATAGGATATTCCCATCACCTGAAACAATTGCAAATTTACATGTAGAGGATCTTAAAAAATTAAAAATGACGACTAGAAAATGTGAATATTTAATCGGTATTGCGAGGCTTATTACAGAAGGGAAACTATCAAAAGAATCGTTACTACAAACACAAGATGTAAAAATTGCTGAAAAACAATTAACCGCTATCCATGGTATAGGACCGTGGACTGCCCACTATGTTTTAATGCGCTGTTTACGCTTCCCTTCAGCCTTTCCAATTGATGATGTTGGTCTGCATAATGCAATTAAATTTATTACAGGTTCCGAAAATAAACCGACTAAACATGAAATAAAAGACTTTGCGGCAAACTGGACAAATTGGGAATCTTATGCAGCTTTTTATTTGTGGCGCGTGCTATATTAAAAAGAACCAAGTAGCACATTCGTACTACTTGGTTCTTGTCTAAGCTTGTTCTTCAAATCGTCTTGCGATTTCTACAATAACTTGAACAGCTTTTTCCATAGTATCTACCGAAACATACTCAAATTTACCGTGGTAGTTTTCACCACCAGTGAAAATATTTGGCGTCGGTAATCCCATATATGATAATTGTGATCCATCTGTTCCACCGCGAATCGGGTGAATGTTCGGTTCGATATTTAAACTTTTCATCGCTTCATATGCAATATCAACAATTTCTCTTACCGGTTCAATTTTTTCAAGCATGTTATAATATTGATCATTCATTTCTAAAACGACCGCATCTTGCCCATACTTCTCTTGCATTTGCTTCACAATATTTTCAACGTTATTTTTACGTGTCTCAAAATTTTCACGATCAAAATCTCGAATAATGTAATACGCTTTACTTTGCTCAACATCACCATTTAAAGAAAGTAAATGATAGAACCCTTCATAGCCTTCTGTATATTCTGGCGCCTCTTCTACTGGTAAATGCCCGTTAAACTCCATAGCAAGTTTCGTTGCGTTACGCATTTTATTTTTCGCTGTTCCAGGATGTGTATTCGTTCCGTTAAACGTTAACTTAGCACCTGCAGCATTAAAACTTTCATACTCTAAACCACCTAATGGACCTCCATCCATCGTATAAGCACATGATGCACCAAACGCTTCTACATCAAAATGCGCTGGCCCACGACCAATTTCTTCATCTGGTGTAAATGCTACTCTTATTTTCCCATGTTTAATTTGCGGATTATGTATTAAATAGTTCATTGCAACCATAATTTCAGTCAGACCAGCTTTATCATCTGCTCCTAGAAGTGTCGTACCATCCGTTGTAATAATCGTATGTCCTTTATATGATGGTAATTCTGGGAACTGCTCTGGTGTTAAAACAACATTTAGCTCTTCATTTAACATAATCGCATTGCCATCAAAATTTTCATGAATTTGTGGTTTTACGTTTTTCCCCGTAAAGTCTGTTGCCGTATCTAAATGGGCTAAAAATCCGATTACAGGCACATCCTTGTCCGTATTAGCGGGAAGTGTTGCCATTACATAACCATTGTCATCCATCGTTACTTCTGTTAACCCAATTTCTTTTAACTCTTCAACTAATAATTTACCAAATTCAATTTGTCCAGGTGTTGTTGGCACTGTATGGCTTTCTTCATTTGATTGGGTATCAATTTTTACATATCTCGTAAATCTTTCAATAAGTTCTTGTTTCAAGTTCGTTCACTCCCTTTTCTGTTTCTCTCTCCATTATAATCCTTAAAACGAAATATTTTAACTGTTTTGACTGTGAAGATGTATATTTCATTTACATTGTTAACAATTTTAAACGAATGATAAAGAGACATAATATTTGTACATTAAAACCGTAACAGGTAACATACATAATTATAAAATATGGGAGGTTTTAAAGATGAGGCTAACTCTCTTTCGCTATTTTCTTTTTTTCTTAGGATTAATTTTCTTTGGCCTTGGAAACGCTCTTGCAGTCAAAGTTAAATTTCTCGGTTTGCATCCTTGGGAAGTTTTAAATATGGCCCTCTACCAAAGATTTGGATGGACCATTGGTACGTGGAGTGTCATATGTGGATTATGTCTCGTTCTCATTTCTTTACTAGTAGATCGAAAATATATAAACGTAGGCACATTTTTAAATGCACTACTTATCGGTCCTATTATGGACTTTTTCTTACAATCAAATATCCTTCCAAACGCTACTCATTATTTATGGATAAACTTACTCATCTTATTTTCCGGTATTGCAATCACAGGTATTGGGGGAGGTATGTATGTTGCGGCTGGAATTGGCGCTGGACCTCGCGATGGATTCATGCTTACTATTTCCGACAAAACGGGACTGTCTATTAGCCGTGCTAGAATCATAGTAGAATGCGTTGTATTAGTTATTGGATATATGCTAGGAGGTCCTGTTTTCATCGTAACGTTTCTATACACTTTTATTCAAAGTCCAATCTTTCAGCAATCATTTACAATATTCCAAACACTCTTACATACTTTACATAACAAAAATAAAGAGCAAATTAATGAAAATATATAAAACACAACTGAATACCTATTGCTCTTTTCATTAACTTTCTAACAAATAATTCACCCTATTTACGATTCTCACCGCAAATAGGGTGCTTCTTTTTTTATCTCACAATATAAGAGTATATACTACTCGCTCACAGTAAAAGTATAGATATCGTCATAAACACAACCATTTACCCTAATCACATACTCGCCAGGTTTACTAAAACTAATTGTGTATTTATTTAGCTGAATTGCTTCTTTATCTCCCGAAAGAACATCAATACTTCTACCACTCAATAAATACTGCTCACTTTGATTCATCTTTACATGAATCGCATTAAAATTCTCCTCCTGTACTTGCGATGTTTCTGCAGCACTTATACTCGGTTCTAAAAAAAGTAGTCCACTTAATCCAATTGTCCCCGCTAAAGCTACTCCCGCAAATTTTCTCATCTTTTTCATCACAATGACCTCCTTCTAAATGTAGCGCAAAGGCGATGTCTCCCCCTTACACCACAAAGCCTATATGTAACGGAATAAAAAGTAAACACGTACAACAAGACAAAATTCTACATCTTTTTCTTCTATTGAATATAAATCCAACGTTTGGAGTTTTGTCATATTTAAAATGGTTTCCTTAAACCAATTTTCCCATAATTTATTCAAATACTGAATAATTACTTATTGATGTAACATTCTAAAAATAGTTGATAAAGATGCTTTCTATTCAAATAAAAAAGATTTTGCTATAAAAGTAACTTTTACAGCAAAATCCATGCAACCAATTTTATTCCGCTTTCCATAATCTCTCTACGTTCATTAATTGTTCTTCTTTAAATTCCATCTTATATATATCCGGTTTTGCTGTACTCATTAAAAATTCAAGCCCATATTGCTTATCAAAATAGTTCATCATCAATGTCATGACAAGCCCATGTGTACCAATTACAATTTTGCGCCCTTGAAAATCGATTAAGATTTCTTTTAATACTTTCACTACTCTTCTCTGACAATCCGCATATGACTCTCCTTCCGTTCGTGCAAAGTCCGGATTAGAGAACATCTTCTTTACAAGTGGATACACCTCTTTGTCTAATATAATCTGATCCTCACTTGCAAATCGACACTCTTTAAGATTTTCATATACTACTATTTCTTTTTCATAGAAATTAGCTGCCTCTTCTATCGTTAACATAGCTCTCTTATACGGACTTGAAATGAAAGTATCAATTCCCTCTGTTTTTAATATCTCAGTTACTCTATGAGTATCTAAATTTCCTTTCTCAGTTAATCCACGTGTTCTTTCATTCCCCTCTATTTTAAGTGATTCACCATGTCTAACCATGTAAATAAATGTACTCATAATTCCTCCTTAAGATTGTTTATACATCACGTTAATCTGTCCCATCCAAAAACTTAGGCATAATCGCAATATTAATTTATTCTCCTTTAATATACTTTATACACTTTGCTAAGTTGTTCTTCTAATCCACTCTCCTACTAAACTCTCAAATAGTTCAGGCTGTTCAATTTGCAAATTATGTCCTGCCGTGTCTAACACAGCTAATGTCGCTCTTGGATAATTTTCAATCATTCCTATAATATCTTGATACCCTACCGTTATATCTTGTCTTCCAGCTAATAAAAGAACGGGTTTCTCATATTTCTTACGGTGAAAATCTATAGTAAGAGGGTAATTCTTTTGCAACCTTTCAATAAATTCATAATTAGCAACATCTAATCCTGGCTTAATTTCTTCTTTGAATCGTGTATATGTATATTCATTTGCTACCACTGCCAAATCACAAAATTCTTCTCTTTCGATAGAAGTGAGCGTATTTAAAAACTCCTCGTCTCTTACAAGTACCTGTTTATCCGGTAAAATTCTTTCTTTTGGTTGTGCTACAACAACAGGACATACTAACAATAATCCATTCACCTTCTCAGACATCTTTGAGAGTATCCCTCTAGCCAAATATCCTCCGTACGATTCTCCTACCAATAAGAATTTTTCAGTAGAAATAATCTCCTCAATAAATGCAATAAGGACTTCTAATATATGGTCTGAACTATTTATCCAATCTGGAGCGTTCGATTTTCCCATGCCAGGTAAATCAATATAAATTTTTTGATATCCTTCATATTTCTGAAATACTGATTCCATACATCTTTGCATTAACCTATGATCAGGGGCACAGCCATGTATTATAAGGACTGGTTTCCCCTCTCCAACAATTTCGTAGTATATTTCTACATCTTTAATTCGACATAACATTAAAAGTTCACCCTCTTTTTATAGTTTTAATGGCAACACTATCAAACCCACAAAATCATACTTTCTTATCATATTACTTCCCATAACTGATTTTCAATTATAAATTTTCAGATTATAAAACAAAAAGTCTTCCCTTTCGTTTTATAACCTAGAAGGAAGTCCCTTGTCATTCTATATGTAATGTTGCATTTCTGCTTGCAAATCACTAAAAAACCTTTAAAATCTAAAGGATGACTAAATATACAAATTCTATCTATATTCCTTATAAACTAAAAATTATTGAACGCAATACTTTTTCAATTTTAAGAAGTATTACACTCTTCAATTCTTTTCTTATTAGCATGCTTTTTATATGGAAATCTGATACAATCCTTAAGTAATATTATTATGTATAGATATTACGAATATGGTGCATAATTAAAGAAGGTGATTTTATTGAAATTAAATAAAAATTTACAACTATGCATATTAATTATAACGTTAGTATGCTATTCAATCTATTTTATGTTTTTCTTTCTGTTCCCTACTCATTTTTCAAATTTCAATGTACGCTTCGCTTCACTCATCATTGAAGCCATTACATTTGTATCACTAATTTACTCTATATATTCTAAAAAAGTTAGTTCAAATCCTTTTTGGATATGTATCACAATAGCAATTGGTAGTTTTTTATTAGGAAAAATAGTATATACGTATCAAGATAACTTTTTTGAGATTCCAATACATCGTTTTACTGTTTCTGATGTATTTTACATGTTTTTTCTATTCTTCTGCCTTATCGCTTTCTGCTATAAAATCTTAAAAGAATGCAACAAATGGGAAAAGGCATTCTTTATTTGTGATCTATGCATAGTACTCATTTCCGTATTCACATTAGAATGGTATTTATTTAATCAGCCAGATTTAAATATATTTTCCCTTTCACTGGGAGATATTTTTCTTTCCTTTCTATATCCAATTGCAGACCTATTATTTCTTCTATTAAGTGTGAGTCTCTTTTTCCGTCCAACTGTTTTTAATTCCAAACGGAAAATTTATATTTTTATTTTTGTATTAATAAGTTCTGCAACTTTTAACTATATTTACTTCTACCTATATAGCCATTTAGCAAATGATACTATAACGCTATTACGTCTTTTATATAGAGTACCTATATTACTTATCGCAATAGCTGGTTCCATTTCAGACGATTATAATAGTAATAAAAATTATTTTACTGTACACCCTAAATTAGGGAAAAAAGTTTTAGTCGTATTCCCCTACCTTGCCGTCGCAATACTAATCGGGTTTACGTTAAAAGAACAAACATCATCTTCCACTCTCATTACAGGAAATTGTATCGCTTTTGTTTTTGTACTTATTCGACATTCTATTGTGGGTATGCAAAATGCTACTCTAACAAAACGTCTACAAGCATTTAATGCTCAACTTGAAGATAAAGTTACTTTAAAGACTTCTGATTTAGTCCATAAGTCAGAGGCTCTATCTCAGAAACAGCAAAAATTCGAATCATTATATGAATATCACCCTGATCCTATTTTTACAATTGATTTAAATGGAGTATTCTTAAATGTAAATAAGGCAGGAAGCGTCCTACTCGGAGCACCAACAAACGAGTTACTCGGTGAGACATGTTTCTCGATCATTTTAGATGAAGATAAACACAAACTGTTAACTGCATTAGAAAAAGTTAAACAACAAAAATCGGCATCCTTACAACTTAGTTCTCAATATAAAGATGGTTTTATTTATTTTTTATACGTTACCATCGTCCCTATTATGATAGATGGACAAATTTCAGGAAGCTATATTATGGTAAAGGATATTACCGCACAAAAAAAACAACAAGAAGAAATAAAATATTTAGCATTCCACGATACTGTAACGAAAATTGGGAATCGAGCCTATTTCCATAAGAAATTAAGAAAAGTTATAAAGAATGCTCAAACAATAAATAGTGAGTTTGCATTATTATATTTAGATTTAGACCGCTTTAAAGCAATTAACGATACACTTGGGCATTCGTCAGGTGATTACATATTAGAAGAAGTGGCACAGCGATTCCAATCATGTCTTCCATCACATACTTATGTATCAAGAATCGGTGGCGATGAATTTACAATCTTAATTGAAAACTATACTGACCATGATTCCTTATTTCAGTTATGTAACGAATTATTTGAAAGTATGAAAAAACCATTTGTCATACATGAACAAAAATTAAATGTATCACTTAGTATTGGTATCGCTATTTATCCACATTCTGGAATCGATGCCTCTACACTTTTGAAAAACGCTAATGTCGCAATGTATGATGCGAAAGAAAAAGAGCTTAATTCAGTCTCTATTTATGACGATGTAATCGCTAAAAAAATCGAAAGACGATTACGATTAGAGAAAGATTTACCAAACGCACTTCAAAATGAAGAATTATTCCTTTTATATCAACCTCAAGTTGACAGTGAATCTAACAAAATTATCGGTGCTGAAGCTTTGATCAGATGGAACCATCCCGAATTAGGTGTTATTTCTCCATACGAATTTATTCCTATTGCTGAAGAAACACTACAAATTATTCCAATAGGAAAATGGACATTACAACAAGCTTGTGAGCAAATGAAACGTTGGCATGCACTCGGGTATTCTCATTTAAAAATAGGAGTAAATTTATCTGCTAAAGAATTTGAACAAGAAGATTTTGTAAAGTCTATTTCATCTACTTTAGCAACTACAGGCTTACCAGCAAGTTCTCTCGATCTTGAATTAACAGAACGAATTGCAATGATGGATGAAAGAGAAACATTAATAAAACTGCGTACACTAAAAAATTTAGGAATTCACATTTCAATCGACGACTTTGGTACAGGCTATTCTTCGCTTGCTTACTTACCTTTATATCCAATCGATACTTTAAAAATCCCGAGGGAATTTATGACAATGTCTGAAACGTGTGAAGATGGAATGGAAATCATTAAAACAATCATCACATTAGCACATACATTAGAGATGTCGGTTATCGCTGAAGGTGTAGAAACGAAAGAACACGTGAATTTCCTTCAAAAAAATAAATGTCAGTTTATTCAAGGTTACTATTACAGTAAACCTATTTATTCTAATGCATTTACTAAGCTGTTAAAAAACGGTATTCGTCTATAGTATATAGCTCTATACAGAATATAATAGGCTACATAATAATGAATTTGAAAAACAAAAGGAAAGAAGATACCTTTTTTCCTTTTGTTTTTCTATTTAACTTTCTATTATTTCACCACTTCATTTATTAAATCTATTAATTGATGAATCCCCTCATCATTTGTTTTCTTATATCCATTCATGTTTTGAACATATCTCTCCTTATTTGCATATAGCCGGTTTACTGCATGTGTAAATGTACTATTACTTGCTCTGTCTTGAAGTAAAACTTCCGCATACCCTTGCCTAGAAAAATAGTCAGCATTTAAAACTTGATCCCCTCTACTGGAACCGTTAGTTAACGGGATAAGCAACATCGGTTTCTTCAAAAATAACAATTCAGAAATAGCAGTAGAACCCGCTCTGGAAACGACAACACTTGCCATATTCAATATATGCGGCAATTCTTCCCCTATATATTCAAATTGCATATAACCTTCCATGCCAATAGATGAATCTACCTTTCCTTTACCACACATATGAACAATATTAAAACTTAATAATAATGTATCTAAACTTTTCCTTACCATATCATTTATCCACTTAGCACCTTGACTCCCACCCATAATTAACAATACTGGCTTATCTTGCTGAAATTCACAATAACTTCTTCCTCGTAATACGTTACCTCTCTCAATTTCTTCCCTTACAATTGGTCCTACATAAACTTTTTTCTCGTTACTTACACTCTCCCCTGTATGAGGAAATGTTGTGCATAGTTTTGTAGCAAAAGGCAATGCTATTTTATTTGCTAACCCTAACGTACTGTCTGGCTCACGTATTACGATTGGTACATGATTTAACCATGCCCCTATAACTACAGGAACTGAAACAAATCCTCCTGCCGAAAAGATAACGTCTGGCTTCACTTTCTTAATTAATTTATAACTTTGTAAGCAGCCTTTTATAATTTTAAAAGGATCTTTAAAGTTCTCCCAATCCCAATATCTCCGAAGCTTCCCCGTTGAAATACTATTGTACTTAACATTTTGAACTAATAACTTTTCAATTCCATTTTGAGATCCAATATACTCAACTCCCCATCCTTTTTCCATAAATTTAGGAATCAACACCATATTAATCATAACGTGTCCTGCTGTACCGCCCCCAGTAAAGAGAATCTTTTTATTCATAACTTATATCCACCTTTATCATTAAAAATCTTGCTTTATATCAACCTATTACATGTAAGTAAACTTACTATTTATAAATATTTAACTCAAATCCTATATCTTGCAAAAGATCTTTGATAAGTTCATAAAAATCATTTCCATACTCACTACATTCACACTGAGTAAAGACTTGGATTACAGGCCTAATTCCCGTCTCTACTGCTGGATTTTTCCGATTAACCTTTTCCACGTATGCTCGACATTTATTTATCGCCTCATAGATGTGCAAAACATGCGCTTCTTCATCTTTCCAATCCAGCGTATCGACAATCGAAAGAAATAGTGTATTTTGATTATTTATTGCTTCATAACCATTCACATTCATATACTTCTTACACCCTTTTTTATTTTTCATTGCATGCAGATGTCACTGCACTTCGCATATTCAAGTACATCTTTTAATGATTGATGAAATTGAATTTCTGGGATCCAACCTAACTTTTTTATATCCTCTATTACTAAGCTCTCATTTGAGCTGCTTCCACTATTCTCTGTTTCTTTTATAGTAAAATGGAGCTGTGTTAATCTTTTATATTGTTCTAGTACATCTAATAAAGATCGTCTCACTCCTGATCCAATATTATATTGTTTCCCATTTATACCATTACGTAATAACACATGATACGCTTTAACCGCATCACGTACATCTAGAAAATCCCTACTATCTTTCAAACTGTTTACTTCAATAATCGCTTTACTTCTATCCGATTCTATATCTATCATTTTTTTTGCGAGAATCGAACAAATGCCATTCGATTCTCCTGGACCAATTAAGTTTGAGGGCTTTGCAATGATAATATTTGAATCCATTAATCCGCCCCAAGCCTCTGCAATAATGACTTGCATCGTTTTACTTAAACTATATGGATTTGAAACTTTTATGTTATTCATACTATCTGCTTGCAATGCAGATCCTATAACTAATGTTTTACAATGCGAAGCTTCCTGCTTAATCGCTTCTAATAAATACAAAGTCCCTATTACATTAATCTCCATGTATTCAAGAGAAGCTGTCCAAGACTCTATAACTGAATTTCTTCCTGCTAAATGCAATACATAGTCTGGTTTTATTTGTTTCATTACCTTCATTACTTCGCCCTTATTAGTTAAATCACAAGTAATACTATTTCCGATGTTTTCTCTATGTGGACGGTTTTGAAACATAGGAATTACATGAAAGCCCTGCTCTAAAAAATATTGGCAAGCATGTCTACCTGTGAAACCATTTGCACCAGTTATTAAAAGGCTTGCATTTTTTTTCATCGTAGAAATCCTCCCTTTAATAGCATTTGTTTCACCTCATCTTTTGCAAGTAAGTCTTGTTGAGAACTAAAACTCTTCACATCCACAAGCGGATAACTAGCATAATATTCTTGAAGTCCCTCTATAGGAATAGTCGGTAGTACCACAAAATAATTTTGATCAAAACTTATACTTGTTTTACTCTCTACTTCAGATAAAAGCATTTCACTTAATTTTTCACCTGGCCTTATCCCTACTTCTTTTATCTTCACGTTTTCTTTTTTCGAATCTTCGATCAACACCTTTGCTAAATCTGTGATTTTACATGCCGGCATTTTCATGACAAAGATCTCCCCTCCTCTTCCTTCAAATGCTGCTTTAAATAACAACCGAACAGCATCTTCAATCGTTAAGAAAAATCTAGTCATATTTACATCGGTAATTCCTATTTGTGAAGACTTCTTAATTTGCTTTTTAAAAAGCGGCACTACACTTCCGCTCGTCCCTAAAACATTTCCACCACGAACACAAATGAATTTTGTTTTCTTCGTTTGCACATTCGCATGAACCATTAATTTTTCACCAATTGCTTTTGTCATCCCATACGTATTTGATGGATCCGCTGCTTTATCTGTTGAAACATATATAACTTTCTCAACTTGCATCTGGATAGATGCTTCAATTACATTTTGCGTACCATGTATATTTGTTTTTATAGCTTCATAAGGATAATACTCACATACTGGAACATGTTTTAAAGCTGCAAGATGAAATACATAATGTACATCTTGGCAAGCATAGACGAGTTGGTCTTTATCACGAATATCTCCAATGATAAATTTTAATCTAGTTTCATTTATAAACTGTTGCTGCATTTCAAACTGAACCGTTTCATTCCTTGAAAAAACTCTAATTTCTTTCGGTGATTTTTCTAATAATTGTTTTATAAGTTCATGTCCCCACGAACCTGTACCACCAGTAATTAAAATTATTTTATTAAGCATTTCTTTTCCTCCTGCTGTACATTTCATAAAAATTGTATTTATTAAAAGCTATTGAATTATTTTCAATTGATTCAAATCATAATTGTCATTTGTTACATTAAATTGACAAAATAAAAAAACAGAAACTATTAAGCATAGTTTCTGTTTTTTATTTCGCTTCATAACGGTAAGATTTTTTATACTATTTGCATGATAAATAAATTCTTTGTAAAAAACACCGCTCATTTATTTCTTATACTCGTAATAAAATAAAGTGAAACTTTATTTAGTGGGGGGGCATCCCCCACTGATTATCAGCCCTCACCAATCGGGCTTTTACGGGCAGCCCGACCTCCACTGAACTTCTTTGCTTCCGCTGAATTTTGAGGTGGGGATCTTACTGCCCGGCAAATAGCGGGATAAATAGAATGATTCATAGCCAATAATCACGTTTAAACTTATGAAAAAGGGAGGTAACGGAATGGACCGAAGCAATTCAAATCATACATATAACGGACCTTCCAAAGCACTGCCTCTCTCCCTATTTGATGTAAAAAATGAATTGAAACAAAAAAGCAAACTTATTCATTCTGACACCATGTATACATTAACGAAAGAAGAGCAATTCATCATCAACAATATAAAAATACAGACAGAACAACTAAATAAAAATAATGTTACGAGAACACGCGCGTACTACCAATTTTACATTCGATATCCAGAAATACATTGGGCACTACTTGGGCATATGGTATCACGTAACGGTGGTTGGAATATGACTGATTTAAAAGGAGACTTATATACGAAACTTTTATCAGAGAAAGATCAAATTACATTTTTTTCTTTTTTAGAAAGAGGGAATTGGCTCATTTTTCAAGATGTATATCCTCAATTTTTACTTTATGAACAAAGTGTTAAAAAAGCAAAAAAGCTATTTCATCTTCTCCCTCACCTAAATGTTTCTACATTTATGGAAACGATGTGGAACGATTTTTGGAAAACTGGGAACAAAAAAACATTAGCAATCGCAACTATTATTAATGAGCAAAACTACTTAGAAAAAAGAGTGATTCAAAATGCACACTTTCAAAAGACCGTACTCAATAGTATCGGATTTAAACTCTTTGATTTCTTTCAGTTTAATCATATCCTTTTCCCTTTCTACGAAAATAATACAAATCAAAAAACTTTATTAATTGGCGATACAATGAAACATTTTACTTCCTTGCATGAACGAATCTTAATTGGAAAAAGGTTGTATTCATTATTATTTCGAGATACACATATTTTATCTCAAATCATATATTGGGCCGAGCATCATCCACATACAGGCTCAAGGAAAGATTACTGGCCTCATTTATTTTCAAGTGTAAATGAATCTTTTTCCCGTGAGTTTTATAAACGCCGCATAAAGAAATGCCAGTTGCGTAGTGGCGCATATCGTATATACAGCCCTGCACTCATCTATGCATGGCGAAATATGAAGCATGAAGAAGTTGAAAGTGAAGATTGGTTTACGGACTGGCAAGTTGTAAATTACTTAGTGGATAAGGAGGAAAATATGAATGGAAAAATTACAGAAGACTACTGCAAAACACTCGAAAAAATTGAACTGGCAATTCTCGCAAAGAAAAATGTCCTCCTTCGAGAAGAAGAATAATTTTCTAGCATTAGCAGTTACAATCTTACTCTCTTCAATTATCGGAACTTACTTAGATGCTTTCTTTGTCCATAAGCACATATATTTCTTTCCAGTTAGGCCCTTCCCATCCATATTTTCAGTTAACATTGGCTTTACGTTGTTTGTACTACCGATTTTAACAATCATTTTCATACAAATTTCAAAAACATTATCTGCCGTTTCTAGAACTATATTTATTATTTCCATAGGTATTTGTGCTAGCATTTTTGAACATGTTGCTGAAGGTTTAGGTTTATTTATACATAGTGCAGACTGGAACCATACATATTCTTTATTTGGTTATATGATGTTCCTTTCTTTTATTTGGAAAGTATATAATTGGATACAAAAATAAAGAGACCATTATAGGTCTCTTCTTAAGCATACTCTTCAGTTACTGCTAATGGTGCAAACGTTTGAAGACTTTTAGAACGTAAACGATAGGCAACAACTTTCTTCTTATATTGCCTTATTACATCAATATGTTCTTCATAACTATATATCGATAACGTAATTACTCTTTTTCCTTTTTTCGTTTCAATGATTATCGGCGTGCCTTCACCTTGTGGCGGAAAATAATGTTTATCTAAAAATAAAGCCTCGTTAAAATCATTTATAACTTGCAGTTTCACTTCGCCCTCTATATTCTTTCCATCTAGCGATACAGTCGTATGTTCTTCATCAAGTTTTTGATGTAATTCAAATCTACTAATAATGGATTCTACAACAGAAGTTGGCATACTAGAAACTAGAACTTTAATGGCACCAAAAATAAATAATGTAACTATAAACCATGTTGTCACTTTTATCATCTCCATACATTTTAAAATAAGTAGCATTATACTTCTTATTACAACTTTTAAAATATAAATTTCGTTCCATAAGGTATTAATATACTAATGAGTATTCCTGTTACAATCATCGTTACTGAACCGATAGTCGCTTCTTTCTCGCCTTCCTTCACGAGTCGACTCACACCGATAATATGTGATGCGCAGCCCATCCCCACTCCTTTTCCAATCGTACTTGTTATCCGGAAAAACTTAAGTACTGTCGGTCCGATAATAGCACCTGTTATTCCTGCAACAACTACAAAACTAGAAGTCATAGTTGGAATACCACCAATTTGATCCGCTAATGAAATGGCAATTGGCATTGTCGCTAATTGCGGAAGAGTTGTTAGTATAAATTCCTTATCTATATTCAAAATCCCACCAATCACTACATTCATACTCGTTAAAGCCACTATACCTATCAATACGCCAATAAGTATCGATAAAAAGTTTTTCATAAGTATCCTTCGTTCTTTAAATAGAGGTATGGCTAACGCTACAATTGCAGGACTCAAAAAGCCTGAAAGAACGTCCCCACCATTTTCCTTATACTCATGATGAGAAATGCCAAACATCAGAAATAAGCAAATCATAATTGCTGTAACTGTTAATACTGGTAACATAAATGGAAACGTATATTTTTTATACAGCTTTGTCGCAAATAAATATATGACTACAGTAATAAGTATTAAGACCATTTGAATCGTGCACCTTGTCGATTTTATTTTTTGAATGTTACTAATAATTGACTTACATACCCTGAAACAATCAATGTTACTACCGTACTTGCAACAACTAAAAGGAATATAATACTTCCTTTACTTAAAAGAAAAGATCCATATTCCATTAATCCTGTTGTCGAAGGAATTAAAAATAACGGTAAAAATACGATTAACTTTTCTGCCCCTAACTCAAACCACTTTAATGGCAAAATACGAGTAGAAAGGAGTAGAAACAGCATTAACATTCCTATTAAACTTCCTGGCATCGATAGATGGAATATTCCCTGAATCCACGTACCAGCTAAGCTAAACACATATAGCACGCCTACTTGAAGTAAAAGCGTCACATACTTCATTTCTTCCCCTCATTCCAATATTATGCATCACTATTATGAAATTTCGTTTAGCGTTTCCGCAAACCTCGTAATTCCAAGTTGGATTTGTTCTACATTTACTCTCCCAAAAGTAAAACGAATATATTCACTTTTAGAACCTAAAACACTTCCAGGGACAAATGCTACACCATTCCGTATAGATTCACCTAATAAATGATATTCATCAAACGTTCCTTGTACTTTGCACCATACATGTATTCCACCCTCTGGAACAAAAAATTCAACGCGGTCCCCTAATATTTCTTCAAGCTTTCTAATTAACTCATCTCTTCTTTGTTTCAATTGTCCACGAAGCATTGTAATATGCGTATGAAAATCTTCTGATTCTAAAAATTGATTTGCTACCCACTGTGTAAATACACTATGACCAAAATCAACTTGTTGCTTCGCATCTGCTAAACGTTCTATTACGCGCGTAGGACCAATTACCCAGCCAATACGTAATCCTGACGCAACAATTTTTGATAATGAACTTATATAAAGAACATTCCCATTCTGATCCATTGATTTTAATGTTGGATTCACTTCTCCATTAAAAGAAGTTAAACTATATGGATCATCCTCTACAATCGGTATACCGAATTCAGAAGACAGTTCTAAAATCTTTTTACGCCTCGCTAACGAAAGCACAGTGCCCGTCGGATTTTGATAATCCGGATTCAAAAACACCATACGAATACGATGCTTTTTGTGCAAATCGATTAAGTCATCTGGATTCATTCCATGCTCATCCACAGGTAAATGGAATATATTTAAACCGGCCGATTTAAACATGGGAAGCGAGAAACAATACGAAGGATCTTCAATTGCAATGGCATCGCCCGGTTTTAATAAGCATTGAACGATAAGATTAAGTGCCTGTTGTGCTCCAGATGTAATCAGAATCGAGCTTGATTCTGATTCAATTTGTTTGTATTGCTGAACATGTACTGCAATTGTTTTTCTCAACATCTCATTTCCAAGTGGATGGTCATAACCGAGGTTTTCCATAAATGTTTTCTCCGACAAAATCGTTCGAAATCTATCGCTCGGAATTAATTCTGGTGACAATTCTCCACTCGCTAAATTAATTAAGTCATCTTTTTGTGTTTCCGTTCGAATTTGTTGAACAAGTGGTACGTTAGGTAAGAACGATCCATCCTCAACGTACCTCCCCCAGTTCGGTATTCGTTTATGTGACACACCCCATATGTCTGTATTCACCCGAGTTCCGCTTCCTTTTTGCCGTTCTACTACTCCAAGTGATTTTAACTCTTCATATGCAGCTACTATTGTGCTCCGGTTCACTTGTAATTCCTTTGCTAGCATACGCTCAGAAGGTAACTTGCTATCAGAAGGAAATTCACCTGAAGAAATACCCCTTTCAATATAATCAGCAATTTGTTTATATACGGGTGTCTTATCTGCACGATTTGGTTTCCATTCCATCTAGTTCCCTCCTCTCAAAACGAACTATCCCTTACTCATTAATAACAGTATTTACTGTAACAATCGTATTAATTAAGCGCATGATTTAAAAATGTTTCTACCGTCATATTAAAGCTAGTTGGCTGCTCTAAATAAGGTAAATGTCCACTATTTTCAAACTCAATGAAAGTCGTATTTTTTAAATGTATTTCAAACTCTCTTACATATTTCTCAGGGACAAAATCATCATTTCCCCCTCTTATTATTAAAACAGGACATGAAATATTTGCAAGAAACGGTCTCTGATCATAATCAACTAATTCAGCAAATAATCTTTGAATATGCAATGGGTTAATAGACTGTAAAGATTGATAAAATCCCCGGACAATCCCTTCATTATCTGCTACTCCCATCGCCTTCAATAATGTATCCGCCCATGTTTTTCCGTTATCCTGTAAGCTAAGTAAATCATATACTTCAAGTCGCTCTTTACGATCCTTTAGTTCCAAATAAGGAAATGCATTTACAACAATTAAGCTAGAAACAAAGCTTGGATATTGTATAGCAAAATCAATTCCTACTCTAGCCCCTTTTGAAAGACCACAAATGACTACTTTTTGTAGTTTTAAATAATCGCATAACTCATACAAAACATTTGCGTATTCTTTAAAGCAAATTTCTAGTCCTTCAGATTTCCCATGCCCAGGTAGATCTATTGAAATCACTGTCCAATTCCCCTTGAAATATCGCCTTTGATATAACCAATTATTTGCGTTTCCTCCAAGACCGTGTAAAAATAATATGACGGGACCCGATCCTTCTATATTATAAAAAACCTTTCGATTCTTATATTCAAAATACATATTCATCACCTTCAGCTATAGCATCACTTATTTTTATCTTTGAATGGGTATATCCAAAACGGTTCTCTCTCTAACCACTCGACTGTTTCCGGAACACCATCTTCATACTTTCTTTTCAGTTCTGTTACCTTAGTCGCAAATTGTGATGCATGTGCTTGCAATGCGTCCAACTTTTTTGGAACATATTCTTTTACTTCATTTTTAAAACTTGGTGGCCCTATTTCTGCTTCATGATTATTTGAAAAAGCTACAGCATAAAATGTTGGCCTCTTATTTTCCGGAATATTAGCTAACGCCCTGGCTACTGCTTCTCCTGTTGCATTATGATCTGGATGCACTGCATATCCCGGATAAAAAGAAATGACTAACGAAGGATTCAATTCTTCCACACAATTTTGTATTACACTTCTTAATTCTCCCGGAGTTTCAAATTCAAGCGTTTTATCACGATATCCCATCATACGTAAATCTTTAATCCCTAAAATATTAGTTGCGCTCTTTAGTTCTTTCTCTCTTATAGCATATAATGATTCACGTGTTGCAAAAGGAGGGTTTCCCATCGCTCTCCCCATTTCGCCAAGCGTTAAACAAACATAAGTAAGAGGAACATTCTGCTGAGCATAAGCTAAAATTGTACCAGCCACGCAATATGATTCATCATCTGGATGCGGAAAAACAATTAAAACGTGGCGCTCATTTTTTATCAAAGTGCTACTCCTCCATCATACACAATATGAATGTGCTCCTTTAAAAAGTTATTAAATCACTACCGCATACCACGTTACCCCAACAAGTAGAACGAAAAGAAGGATAATATAGATAGTCGATAAGTTTTTCACATTTCTCTTTGTAGACTTGCCGTAATTCTCCTCCACATTTCGTGCAACTAGTACGGTCCCAAACAGCGATACAATTACAATAATAACTACTAGTGAAATTGCAAAACTCATTGTATTTTCACCTCTCTAAGGCCAGTCTATTTTAATTAAGAACTTCAATAAAAAACTTCCTCTTTAAAGCATCAAAAAAATACTACCTTTCTTCTCTTATCATAATGGATGTTTGTAAAAAACGGACCAACCACTTTTATGTTTTTTTGCTCATCCACTTCAAAATAAAAAACAACCAATCACTTAGATCAGTTGCTTTTTCAAAAGGTTATTTGTATTCATTTTTCACTTGAAATGAATTCGATTTAAAAGTTTCGTCTTTTCATAATGAAACATTGATTGCGATAGCTCGAAAATTGTTCCATTTACAAGAAAAACTGTATTTTCAATAAGAAGCGACGTATTTCACCGCTTCTTACTATGACCATATTTACTATTTTACAAGTGACTTATTCGCTCTTATAACTTCTTGATAAAGTAATGGTGACCATTTTTCATTTATATAATCTTGTATTACCCAGCCCACTCTCGTAGGATTTTTTTGCTTCATATAATTTGCAATTTCAGGATTTATGTAGGACGCATAATAATATGGACTATTCCATGCTGTACCACCAGAAGACAAGCTTGTAAAATTAATATATAGATGATTAACATCTTCACTATTGTTAATCGTTTCATTTAATGTATCTTTAATAGCGTTTACTTTCTCATCATAACTCACTTTATATTTATCTTGTACTGTTACATTTACATTTTGATTTATAGTTGAGGTAAACGTCTCATTGTCTGGCCAATAGAAATTATTATATCCCCCAGATTCATTACTACCACTATATCGTTTTAGTAATACAATTTTCCCACGAGCATCTCCAAGCTTTATATTCCCTTCTGTTTTTAAAAAGATTGGATCACGAAAATAATTTTTCTCAAACGTACTACTAAATGAGCTTTCCGCCCCTTTCATATCCTCATACTCTTTTTTTAAAGACATAATAATCGTTTCACTTGGATTATCTTTTAAAAATTGTTTCGCTTCGTTTATAAATTCGTGCAGTGTTACATAAAGATATAATGGCCCATGATGAAGAACTATCGTATTATCATCTGTTAAACGCCCTCTTATATCAAAAATTCTAGCTCCATGATCCATTTGATAACGAAAATCATATTCTTGTGTCATTCCCCACACTTGCTTTATCGGATTTTGCAACTTGAACGTTCCACTATCATGTGTTCCTGGAATTGAAATTCGTGCTAACGGTATGTCATCATTTATAGGTTTCATCCATCTAGACCAATTTTCAAGCTCATTAATAGAGCTAGCTGCAACGGTTTTCTTATCATTGAAAGCAAATACAAAGGCGCTAAGTACCATACTACATATGAATAACTTCAAAATAAACTTCTTATTGTTCATTATTATTCCTCCCTTTTCTGTTTTACATCAAACTTATTGAATATAATATAATCTGGTGAGTAAAAAATAAATGACATTTCATAAATATGAAATATTGCATAGAAGTAACGTTTAACTAATCGGACGAATACGAGGTGGAATTCTTACTGCCGACAAATTGCGAGATAAAGTAAAAAAACATTCACGTATCCTGAATTAAAATAATCGAAAGGAACTTCATCTGAAGTTCCTTTCGATTATTTTATATTTAATACATATGAACCATCTTTATTCTCATACTTATAGACATATAAATAATATTTACCTGGCTTTGCATTATAGGTTCCTTTAACTACATTTCCTTCATTTTCACCATATGCTACATAGTTATTTACATCCGATTCATGATGAAGTACCCATGTCATTCCAATATTTTTTTCATTTAGTAGAGAGATATTAATAGTTTCTGGCGAGTCAATTTGGAAAGTAAATACATCTACGTTATCACGATTATGTAGTGTCCCTTTCATTGGTGTATGAAAGTTAATTTTATTTGCCTGTTTAGGTTCATTATTTGGTTCATTTTCTGTTACTTGTAACTCATTCCCACCGTTTAGTTCTCTTCGTTCATACCCTAAATTTACTAGGATAGACTTCAAATCCGGTAAAACACCAATTTTATCTGAATATGGATCTTTAGACTTCGTTCCAGTGTTATGGTTACTTAATATCGTTCTCAATTCACTTGGTCTATATGGTTGTCCTACATTTTCTTTAGCAATACTTTGTACTAAAGTCGCTGCTCCAGCAATAATAGGCGAAGCACTAGACGTGCCACTAAAGCTGGATGTATAAAGATTTACAGCACTTCTACTTTGCTCAGCTGTAGTTGTATCTACGTTTTCTCCCCAGCCATACACATCAATACGGCTTCCATAATTCGAAAACCACATACGTTCATGAGGGAAAGATGAAGAACCCGCTCCTACCATAATTGCACCCGAATCTTTAAAATCTTTACTATTACGATTTAAAACTTGTTTACCATTTCTATCTTTAAATTGATCTAAATCATTCCAACCATTTGCTCCAGCCTCTATAATTACAACACCCTTATCTGTACCCGCACGAATTGCATCAAAGATATCTGGTTGTACTTCAACAGGTAAATATTTATCACCATATCCATCAAAAGAAGCTTGTGCCTCTAATAATAAAGCATCCCAGCTTCTAAATGATTTACAGCACTTAATATTGCATCAGCTGTATTATACTGTCCGTTATCTCTTATTTGAGAAATCACTTTTGCTTTCGCTTTTGGTGCAATCCCAATATTCCCTACTTCATTATCTTCAGATGATACAATTCCTAGTACAGACGTCCCATGACCGACATGTTGATCTATATTTCTTCCAGACATCAATTCAATATTTCGATGTACTAAATCCTCATGATTTAATAACCAACCATATTCCATATCAACAAAGGTTACATCATTTCCATTACCGCCTTGAACGCCCCAGGCGAAGGGTGCATTAATACCGTATGGTGCTGCTTCAAGATAACCTTGTTTATTAAATCTAGGATTATTATTAGGAGTAAGAGATACACTTAATTGTTTCACTTCAGGCGGTATTATTTTTTCTTGTTTCTTCATATACACATCTTCTATTAAAGAAGATGCTTTTAACTTATCTACTAGTGTTTCTTCACGCCCATCATTTTTGGTTTGAAGAATATAGTAGTTTAATAGGCTTGTAGATACATTATTAGGTGCTTTCACTTCAAGATTTTGTATTTCTTCCGGACTTACAGATGTGAATAGACGAGTAAATGTTACATCTGGATATTCTGCCAAAAAATCTTCTAATACTTTATCGTTCGTTTCAGATTGTATCTGTTTTTCAATACCATCTTCATATGGTAATTTCAAATCTGCACTGAATTTTACAATGATTTGTTTATCTGTTTCTTGTTCTATCCCTAATTTACTCTGCTGTTCTATAGAATCAGCAGTTACAATATTAACACTGTCACCTATTCCTAAAAATGTTGAGACGATCACAGCTGAAACACCTACTCTTTGAAACATTTTCATTACATAAATCCTCCTAATTCATAACAAATAATAATCATTATATTAATCTATAATGATTTTATTTCTATAACATATTACCTTTCTACTAAATAGATTATAGTAAGCAGCAATATGAACTTCAATGTATTTTCATATGCAATATTTCATATTTGAATCCTATATGGATGTAAATAAAAAACTTATAATGATTATTTATTTTATATGTGCTAATATACTTACATTAAAATATTTATATTTCCATATTCTGAATTACATTATGCAACAGTTATACCTTACTTTTTTAGGAGGATTTACAATGAAATTATTAAAACTAAAACATATAATTCCTTTATCTGCAGTAGCACTTACATTCGTATGTAATCAAAGTACAGCTGAAGCTTCCACCATTCATACAGTAAAAAAGAATGATACACTTTGGGGCATTAGTAAACAATATGGAGTTTCCATACAAGCCATTAAACAAGCGAATAATAAAGGAAACGATCAAGCTTTTATTGGAGAACAGTTACATATTCCAGGATCTATGAAATCAAATGAGGTTACAGTTCATCAAAACGAAAAAACTACGAACACTTCTGGACAAATTATTTACCAAGTACAACCGGGAGATTCATTAGAAACGATAGCAAAGCGCTACAACGTAACCGTTCAATCTATAAAACAAATTAACAACACAATCGGTAACAAGCTTTATACAGGGCAACATTTAAAAATTTATTCCAGTATTTCCGAAAAAGAAAAAGACTTAATGGCACGCTTAGTTACCGCTGAAGCTGGTGGCGAATCATATAAAGGAAAAGTAGCTGTAGCAAAAGTTATCCTAAATCGAGTAAATGCAAAAGGGTTTCCAAATACAATAACAGGCGTTATTTATGAACCTATTAAATACGGATATGCATTTACTCCTGTTACAGATGGAAGAATTAATCAGCCTGCAAGCGCTGAAGCAAAAATGGCTGTAGAAGAGGCTATCTCCACAAAGGGAATACATTCTGATTGGCTTTATTTCTACAACCCAAAAACATCAACAGACAAATGGATTACGACACGTCAAACAGTAGCAGTAATCGGTAACCATGCCTTCGCTAAATAAAACTATACTTCCCTTCTAATTTATGCACTTAACAACTTTTTCAAATGATGAACAGACCTTTTTACTGAAAAGGTCTGTTCTTTTTATATGTAGACTTTTATGAATCATACGAAAAAGTGATTATTTAAAACGATATCTCCGTTCAAATAAAAACATTTATACTTCATCCACCACTTAGAGAAATTGAAAAAGTATAAAGTTCAAAAACTTTTTCTTTATTCATAAAAGCTATTTCTTAACTTCATAAAAGTGTTATACACTAGGAAAATAGTAAACAAACTATTCGTTAGCAGGTGAAAGAATATGTATGATGTTACAATTATCGGCGCTGGAGTAAGTAGCATTTTTATGGCTTATACATTAGCCAAAAGTAACAAAAACATTTTAATTCTTGATAAAGGTAAACCGCTAGAACATCGAAATTGTCCTTTAGATCAAGGAAAAACGTGTGACTGTAACATATGTGATAAATATTTCGGTTTTGGTGGCTTAGGAAAGTCTGAAGGAAAATTTAATTATACAAATGGATTTGGAGGAGAACTCGAACAAAAAGTAGGTAAAGAAGGTTTTATGCAACTTATGGCTGAAGTAGATGAAATTCTATGTCAGTTTGGTGGAAATTCAGTTTCAAAATATTCTACAGAAAATGTAAATCTCACTAAGAAAGCTGCAACTTGTGGTTTACAAATGTTAACAACAGAAGTAAGGCATCTTGGTACTACAATTTCCAGTACCATTTTTCAGCAACTCTATGAATTTTTACTTACGAAAATAAATATCCAATTTCATATAGATGTAGAGCATATTATGAAACAGAAAGATCATTTTAATATAACTACAAATCAAGGAACAGTTCAATCTAAGCAACTCGTATTTGCAACGGGGCGCTCTGGGGCAGATTGGTTAAAAGAAATGTGCACTTCTCTAAATATTTCTCAGGAACAAACACGTGTAGACTTAGGGATTAGAGTAGAAATGAAAGAACATCAATTACGTTCTATATTAGAAGATACTTTTGAAACGAAACTTTCTTATCAAGGTGAAAATTTCACAGCAACTACTTACTGTATGAATCCAAAAGGACGCATTATTCGAAAGTACGAAGAAGGTTTAGTTATGCCTGACGGTCAAAATTTTCGAGAGCAAGGAACTGGCACTCCTAACTTAAATTTCACTTTGTTTATCCCGCGCTATTTCCCAACTCTTAAAGAAGCCAATATATATGCAAACTCAATTATTAAAGGCATAAACCAAGGACGAGATCGGATTGTTATACAGCGCTTAGAGGACTTATTAAAGAAACAGCCTACAATGGAAAAAGATATGAAACATAATCGTATACAACCTACACTACACGGAGATTATGGAGATTTGTATAAAGAAATTCCTCCATTATATATTGACGGACTCAAAGAATTTTTATTACGCTTAGAACATTTTATCCAAGAACCTATCGATAAAGATACTTTATTATATGGAATAGATGGAAAGTTCTATGCCCCTACGATAAAAATCAATAACCATTTTGAAACAAGTATGAATGGGCTATTTTTAGTTGGAGATTGTTCAGGTGTTACTCATTCATTATCTCAAGCAGCTGCAAGTGGTCTATATGTTGGAAAATATTTATCTGATATGTGAGCTCTTTCATTACACTACTAGTCAAACGTTTTACGTTTCACCACCACTTTACTTAATGAAATGATTATCCTACAAAGAAGCATGATTTTACGGGATATATGAAAAACTACATTCTATGTAGAATGTAGTTTTCTACTCATTCATATAACCGTTTACTTTAAACTCACCTTTTATTCAAATTCCAACTCATTGAATGTCAATAGTTTAAAAAGCGTCTATTCCTTTTCACTTTCATTTGTTCGATATTTTGTAACATCATCATAGTGTTTAATATGTTAGGATGTCTATAAGTCACTTTCACTACAAATATGACTTTTTCTGCTTCGCATCTAAAAAAATTAAATTTATGTTACTTCGCATTTAAATTCCCCATTGTATGTATAGGAACACTGCAAATTATTACCATTAGAAAACATAATTTAAATGGTTCACCCTACTATAATAGTTATAAAAATATAACATATAACCTTAGTTAAATAAATTTTATAAAGAAGGTGTAAAAATGAAGAATAAAATAAATTTACAAATGCAAAATATAAGCTTTGTTATCATAATTGCTTTAGCAGTATGGTTAAAAACATATCTTATTACGCGATTCAGTTTTGATTTAAAAATTGAGTCTTCTACACAAGAGCTTATTTTGTTTATTAGTCCTCTCGCTGCATCGTTAGCATTTGTTGGATTAGCATTATTTGCAACTGGTGAAAAGCGAAATTATATAGCGCTATGTATTAATTTCTTATTAACGATCGTACTTGTCGGAAATGTAATGTTCTATGATTTTTATAGTGATTTCGTTACGTTACCAGTACTTGGACAAACATCAAACTTTGGCCAATTAGGCGGTAGTATTATAGAAATATTGAACTACAAAATTATACTCGCATTCGTAGACATTATTTTCTTCTTTATTTTATTAAAAAAGAAGACATTGGTCTTTAAAACAGAACGTGTAACACATTCTACACGCTTACTATATTTCGCCTTAACAATTGCTGTATTTTCTGCAAATCTGCATCTTGCAGAAAAAGAACGCCCTGAATTATTAACGAGATCCTTCGACCGAGTAATGCTTGTCAAAAATTTAGGACTATACACTCACCAAATATATGATTTAACGCTGCAAGCAAAAGCAGGATCACAAAAGGCACTCGCTGATAGTAGTAAATTACAAGAAACTGAAAACTACGTAAAAGCAACCCAAAGTGAACCAAATCCTAATATGTTTGGCACAGCGAAAGGAAAAAATGTAATTGTCGTTACTCTTGAATCCTTGCAAACCTTTTTAATAGGAGCATCCGTCAATGGTCAAGAAGTTACACCTTTCTTGAATGAATTCATAAATGAAAGCTATTACTTTGATAACTTTTTCCACCAAACTGGACAAGGAAAAACATCCGATTCTGAATTTCTAATAGATACATCGTTGTATCCATTAAACCGTGGAGCTGTATTCTTCACACACGGAAACAATGATTATACTGCAACTCCAGAAATTTTACGTGAACAAGGTTATTTCACTTCTGTATTCCATGCGAATAACGCAACATTTTGGAATCGTAACATTATGTACTCAGCTCTTGGTTATGATCGTTACTATAATGAACTTGATTACAAAATCACGCCCGAAACAAATTTAAATTGGGGATTAAAAGATATAGAATACTTTGATCAATCAGTAGATATGTTAAAAACGATTGATCAACCATTTTACGCTCGTTTCCTTACTTTAACAAACCATTATCCATTTACGTATGATGAAGACACAAAATTCATTGAACCATATAACTCTGGTAATGGCGTATTTGATCGTTACATCGTAACATCACGTTACTTAGACGAATCCATTAAAAACTTTATTGAGCGTTTAAAGGCCGAGGGGCTTTATGATGATTCTATTATTGTATTATACGGTGATCATTATGGCATTTCTGAAAAACATAACCGCGCAATGGCGCAGTTTTTAGAAAAAGATCAAATAACAGAATTTGATACTTTACATTTACAACGTACACCTTTATATATTCATATCCCTGGACAAACAAAAGGTCAAACGATTTCAAAGCCTACGGGACAAATTGATGTGAAACCTACTATTCTAAATTTATTAGGGATTGATACTACGAACGATATCCGTTTTGGTCACGATATGTTTTCAGATGAATATACAGGATTTGTTGTTTTACGTGATGGTAGCTTCGTTACAGACAAATATGCATACAAAAACAACAATTTTTATGACCGCATAACAGGTGAAATTGTAGATTTACCAAAAAAAGAAGCTCAAGCACTCATTAACCGTGCACAAAATGAATTACGTATGTCTGACAAAATTATTGAAGGCGATTTATTACGTTTCTCAGAAAGTAATAAAATTAAAACTGGCGAAGTAAAAACTAAAATTAAAGAAACTGAAAAATAATCTATATATGCGAAGGGAGCAACTCATTACGGTTGCTCCCTTTTTCCCCTCTTATAACAACGGATATAAACAAAAAAACAACTCCAAAATCCACTTTTGGAGTTGTTTTACGTTTATTCTATGCTTGTTTCTAAATTTAAATCTGTATAGGCATTATACTCACCTATATTTAAGATTACTTCACATTGACGTAATCTCAATTCAAAGAGCGTTATAGAATCATGATACACTTCAGGATTTGATTTCATTTTATGTAATATCTCTTGTTTTTCTTGTATTTCTAACTGCGTATTTTCTACAGCTTGTTTCAAGGAGTTAAATGGATTTCTAAAGAACATATTAATATCCCGCTCTTGTGTATTTTCAAACAGCTCAAATTGCAAGAAAAATTTCTTCATAATAGAAGCCGTTACTTCTGTATAATCTTCATTTTCTATATACTGTTTATATTTGTTATATAGCATAGATCTATTCTTTGGAAGAACCCCAAATAATTTACCGGCACTTTTCAGTAAAAATTGCGCTGGCGTAAATCGGCGTAAAATATTTACTTCTTCCATTTGTATTCTAGTCGTCATTCTATCAGTATCTCTGCGCCAGTCATCAAGCACTTTAAAGTCACATTCTAATTGTATTCGATTTTCTCCAAATAAAGAATTAAGTCCTTCACTGAGTTCTTCTAAGTGCGATTGACTTTGAAGTAACTCATTATTAGAAGTTTCAATCCAATTTTGCATAGAACGAGCAAAGTTAGGTAATACAGTTTGTTCTAAATATTTGTGTACTCTTTCGTTCATTGCTGTATTTAGTTCCATTTCAATGTTTCCAAAATCGCTTTCTTCACTGATTAAATCAGAACAACTCTGCAGTAGCTTCGGAATATGTTCAGTAAGATCATTCGTAATTTCTGTTTTCATTGTACGATACGATTGTGTAATGATATGAATTTTTTCCCTCTCAAAAGCAGTAAGGTTATTAATACTACCATTTAATTTAACTAACATATCTTCATTCCAATTCATAGCATCCACTAGATTGTTTTCCTTCTCAACGCGTTTATCTAAAAGGTATGTAATTGTTTTTCGAATGAAAAACAATAGCTTTTCAGTACGATCTGCATCGATATTTTTATAGTTAAAGTTAAAACGAATAAACTCAGTTAAATCATTTAGTTGTTGATTACTTGTATATAACGAAGAGTAAGGGAAAAGTCTCGCTTGCGGGAAATACGCGTTTATTCTCGCTTGCGTATCATGTAAAACTCTTTTTACTTCTGCTTCACTGTAAATGTTATCGATTTTATTTAATAAGAAATGAATTTGTAGATTTGGTGTATGTTCTTGAATACTTAATAGAATGTCACGTTCTTTGTCAGTAAAAGGTGAATCCGCATTCAATACGAACAATAATTCGTCTACAGAATTCAGATATTCAAATATCTCATCTCTAGTATCGTTATTTCTATTAAAGCCAGGTGTAACTACAAATGTAAGTTTATTTTTACTTAAAAATTTGCATGGTAGTTTAAATTCAACACACGCTCTATCTCTATACGTTTGGTGGTGTAAAGACATCATATCATGGTAATCAGAGAAATTCTCAGTTGTTGTAATTGCTGAGTCTGTTATAGCGTTAATTTCTGTATGAGCATCATTTTTTAAAACCACTACATTTGAAATTGAGTTTTCTAATATATTTTCTCCTACTATAGAGTTAATAAATGCAGTTTTTCCATTTCCTGAAGTGCCCGTTACTAAAATACGATTTGTTCTTAAATCTGCAAGTTCGCTAACTAACCATCTAAATCGGTGACCCATTTCTATATCATGCTTTTGTGCCCACTGTGTAATAGATTCAAAAAGATGTAAACTATACTCTAAGCCATCCACATGATTAATAGAATACAACAGTAGGTTTTCTGCATTTTTTATATTTGCTGCATCTATTTTGGAAGGGAAAATCTCATCCCATGCCAATACAGCTGCTGATGGAAATACAGCATAAGAAGAATTGACTACCTTTAACCAATTTGTTAACAGATTTGGAATGATATCATGTAATTGTCTAAGCGTATATTGGCCTTGAATTAATTCAAAATACGTTTCTTCGTAAAGAGAAGAAATTTTGTCCCATATATCGGACGAATGTATTTCGATATGTAAGAAAAACTCATTTATTGTGTTAAGCCATAATAAGTAATTTTGTTCATTTTTATAACTGTTCCAAAGTGATGATACAATTTGTGTAAATTGCACTTGATCTACATGATTTAATGTAACTAATACTTCATGAAAATAGTCTGGTGAAATATTTTTAGTAAATCCTTTATCGATATACCCTTTTAGCACCTCAAACCAAGGATAAGATTCTGTTCGAACCAGCTCATTCACAGCAAGCTCTACTGCACTATCAAAATCTTGCTGTTCTTCATAAAAAGAACGGGCAATTTTGGTGACATTCGGATAATCGGGATTTAAAGAAACCGCCTCTTTAATTACAGTGAAAGCTGATTCAAAATTATTTTGCTCGATGTAAAGAGAAAGTAATTGCAGTCCAATTTCGGTCATCAATATTTTGTTATCAGTAGTAATGGAAGTATAAACCTCTTCAGCAACTGATAGTCGGTTCAGTTCAAAGTAAGCATCCGCAATGTTTTTTTGTGCCCATGGTGCTAGTTCGTTGCCAACTTTCTCCCATTTGAAAATAGCTGCTTCAAAATCTTGATGGTGATAATAAAATTCACCTTGTGCAAAACGAATATAAGACCCATCGGAAATTTCATATTTTTCTTCGTTTACATAAACTTCCCCAAGTACGTCAAGAGGTGGTTTTGTTTCATTTTCCATTAGGAATGTTTCATAATACATCTTTTTTATTAATTGTTTTTCTATTCTCATCTTTTCCCCCACTATATCTTGAAAACACACTTTTAAGATATGTCAATACTTTTTTTATGTATGCTTTTTATCTTAACAAAGAATTTCTTTTGGAAAATTTCATTTTCCTTTCATTTTTCAAGTAAGATTGAATTTTTATGAGAAAAGTTTCAGTTCTTTTTCAATTCGCTTTCAGTTGTGAAACAACATTAAGTGTTCCTAATAACCTAATAACACTATAATATTCCGCATTATATTATCAGGAAAACTATATATATATTACATTATAAAAACAATCTATAACGAATATATATGCATTGTTTGTTTCACCGATAAATAAAAAAACTCGCCACATAATGGTTATTAGATAGACCAATATGCTACGTCCTTTCAGAATTTCAAACACACCACGATAACTTAAACAACAATAATAGTGAACGGCTATCATTACAATACCTCTCTCAAATTGTTTTCCTTTAAAATATTTCAGTAGTTATGTAATTAAATTGTTCTAACCTATATAAATAACTAGTCCAAAAAAACTCTATATGCATATCATGTTATAGTAAAGAATTCAGGAAATCCTAAAAAGGAGGCATTTTCATGTTTGAAGATAAATCTAAAATAAATTACCCATATGAATTTACTGAAACTACAACAGTCCCTCTAAAGAACCCCATTGATAAAAAATTCAAGAACGGCACAGGTACACATAACTTCCCAATTAAAAAGCATTATAAAGAGCAGGTTTTATATACTGAAAAAATTAATAATAATAATAAAAACAAATAATCCTATAGATCCTTATAACAATTAACCAAATAAGAATCAATATTTGGTCATGCATAGTTATGTGTTTAATAATGTAGAAATCTTTATTATACAATTTACGTACCTTTAAAAAGTGCTGATATACGGCGCTTTTTTATACATAGATAAATTAAAGCTTACTTAGTCTAGAAATAAACTGTAAAATCAATCCACCTTATTTTCGTTTAACAATTAACTCTACATATTAAAAGGGAGCAACATTTACTGTTGCTCCCTTTTAATATCTAATTTTAGTATCCCTACATAACCCTCTTAAACATCTTCTCCAACTCATAAGTAGAATGATGTACAAGAATCGGTCTCCCGTGCGGGCATGTGTATGGATTTGTTGTTGTACGAAGTTCCTCAAGTAAAGCAAATATTTGATCGTTCGTTAAATATTGATTTGCTTTAATCGATGCTTTACAGCTCATCATGATGGCTGCTTCTTCACGTAACTTTTTAATATCAACTTTTTTTAGTTTGACAACTTGCTCCATCATCTCATCAATGATTTCTGTTTCTTGTCCTTTCGGGAACCACGTTGGATGCGAGCGAACAATAAAAGATTGATGGCCGAATTGTTCCAAAAATAGGCCGACTTTTTTAAGTTCTTCTAGTTGCTCTTCGACACGTAAAAATTCAGTAAGAGATAGGTCAATACGGTACGGTACAAGTAGTTCTTGTACTTCTTGCGCTACTCGTCCTACTTTATCACGGAAGTACTCATAATTAATACGTTCCTGTGCGGCATGTTGATCAATCATATATAACCCATTATCATTTTGAGCGAAAATATATGTTCCGTGCATTTGTCCAATTGGATAAAGTGGTGGTAAATCGTTACCGTTCATTTCAATCTCTTTTATTTCCCCGATCTCTTCTTCCAATTCCTCTAATTCAAAGTCGTCATCGTTACTGTTCCACGATTTCTCTTCTCGAATCGGTTCTTCGATTATTGGTTTAGAGGATGGCAGCCAACTTTGCTCTTCTCTTACGAGCGACTGTGGTGGTTGCCATTCTCGCTTCGGCGGTTGCCAAAGCTCTGCTGGCTGTTTCACAGTCGTTCGTTCTTCTTGTTTTTCATCCATGCCAGTCGGTAAAACGATGTCCGGCATAGATGGTTCTTTCGGCTTTGTATGCTCAAACTGGAACTGTTCTTGCACACTTTCGTCTTTTTCTTTTTTCTTCGTTGTTACGCCTGCATCTGGAATGAGCTGTATTTTTTTAAATGCAGCTTGCAATGTTTCTTCAATAAGCTTTAGCAATTCTTGTTCTTTACTAAATCGAACTTCTAATTTCGCTGGATGTACGTTAACATCAACAAGCATTGGGTCCATTTCAATCGATAAGAAGCCGATTGGGTATCGTCCAACTGGCAGTAATGTATGGTATCCTTGCTGAACTGCTTTCATTAATACGAAATTTCGCACGTAACGGCCATTTACAATCGTTGACATATAGTTACGAGACGCTCGCGTTACTTCTGGTAATGTTACATACCCTTTAATTGTGAAATCTAAAGATTCAGCTTCAATTGGAATAAGCTTCTTCGCAACTTGAATGCTATAAATTGATGCAAGTACTTGCCTTACATCACCATTTCCGGATGTATGAAGCAATTTCTTTTCATTATGAAACAGTTTTAACGATACTTCTGGATGTGACATTGCAATACGATACACGATATCTGTAATATTCCCAAGCTCTGTATGAATTGTTTTCATATATTTAAGACGCGCTGGTGTATTAAAGAATAAGTTTTGTACTGTAATATCCGTTCCTTTTCGGCTCGCTGTTTTTTCTTGTTTTATAATGTCTCCACCTTTAATGATAAGGTGGGTACCCGGCGCATCACCTGTGCTAGTGATTAATTCCAATTCACTAACTGAGGCAATACTTGGCAATGCCTCACCGCGGAATCCGAGCGTTCTTATACGGAACAGATCGTTTTCATCTTTAATTTTGCTCGTTGCGTGGCGTTCAAATGCAACGATACAATCTTCTTCGGCAATGCCATCTCCATTATCAATGATGCGAATTTTTGATAAACCAGCTTCTTCTAAGTGGATTTCAATAGACGTACTATTCGCATCGATAGAATTTTCCACAAGTTCTTTTACGACTGAGGCAGGGCGCTCTACTACTTCTCCTGCCGCAATTAAGTTAGAGAGTTGATCATCGAGTTTGCGAATTTTCCCCATCTACTTACTCATCCTTTCTTTAACTTTTTCTGTAAGCGATACAGTTCGTTCATCGCTTCTAAAGGCGTCATATCTAGTAAATCAATTTTTTTAATTTGTGCAAGTACTGCGCTTTCTTTTTGATCAAGCACAGGCTTGTCTTGTTTTTTTGAAGATTGATCTCCTCCAAAGAAAGATAGTTGTGACTCTTCTTCAGTCTCTTCTTTCTTTTCTTGTATTTCTGCCGGTTCTTCTTTTACAACTACAGGTTCTGGAACAACTTCTTGTACCTTTACTTCTACACGCTTTGGAATAATAATTTCTTCTTGTCCTTCTAGTTGCGCTAACACTTCTTTTGCACGAGCGATTAAGCTATCTGGAAGCTCAGCAAGTTGCGCAACGTGAATTCCGTAACTTTTATCGGCTGCTCCATCTTGAATTTTATGAAGGAAGACTACTTTTCCATTCTCTTCAATAGCTGAAACATGTACATTTTTCAGTTGATCTAAACTTTCTTCTAGCACCGTTAATTCATGATAATGCGTAGAGAATAATGTTTTTGCACCAATTTGGTCATGAATATGTTCAATGATTGCTTGTGCAAGCGCCATACCATCATACGTTGATGTACCGCGTCCAATTTCATCAAATAAAATTAAACTTCTTTCTGACGCATTTGCAATCGCATTTTTCGCTTCTAACATTTCAACCATAAATGTACTTTGACCTGAAATTAAATCATCCGCTGCACCAATTCTCGTAAAGATTTGATCGAATACAGGTAATACCGCTTCTGTCGCTGGTACGAAACAACCAATTTGTGACATAACAGTAACAAGTGCTAATTGTCTCATATACGTACTTTTACCAGACATGTTCGGTCCTGTAATTAAAAAGACATCCATCTTCTCTGGCATAATACAATCATTTGGTACATACAATTTCCCGTTCAATACTTTTTCAACGACAGGATGGCGACCATCTTTAATAAAGATTTCACGCTTCGTTGTTAGCACGGGTTTTACAAACTGCTCTTCTTCACTTACAGTCGCAAAGCTTTGTAGTACATCTAATTCACTAATTACTTTCGCTAAATGTTGTAATTTCGGAATGAATACTTTTACTTCTTCACGAAGTGCTGTAAATAAATCATATTCCAGTTGTACAATTTTCTCTTCTGCTTCTAAAATTAACGTTTCTTTTTCTTTCAGTTCATCTGTAATGAAACGCTCAGCATTAGCAAGCGTCTGTTTTCGCTCATAGCGCCCTTCTGGAAGCGCTGCAAGATTCGCCTTCGTCACTTCAATGTAGTAGCCGAAAATACGGTTGTATCCAATTTTTAATGATTTAACCCCTGTAATATCACGCTCTCGTTTTTCAAGCTCCGCGATCCACGTTTTCCCATTTTTGCTCACGTAACGATATTGATCAAGCTTGTCATTATAACCGTCTTTAATAATATCTCCATCTTTAATAGAAAGTGGTGGGTTTTCCTGAATACTTCTTCCTAGTAATTCAGTTAAGCTCTCACATGGATCCGCACCTTGAATTAACCTTGCTGCATAAGCATTATCTAAAAGACTAATCGCTTCTAAAATAGCTGGTACTTGAAGTAAAGAACGTCTTAACTGTAATAAGTCCCGTGCATTTACATTACCAAATGCAACTTTCCCTGCTAAACGCTCTAAATCATATACTTCTTTTAGCTTTTCTTTTAAATCTTCACGTAAGAAGTAATCATTTACAAATGTTTCTACCATTTCTAAACGTTCTTCCACTTTCTCTTTCTGGATAAGCGGACGTTCCATCCACTGTTTTAACATACGGCCACCCATAGCTGTTTTCGTTTTATCTAATAGCCATAATAGTGAGCCTGTTTTTTCTTTCGTACGAAGAGTCTCAGTTAACTCTAAATTACGTTTTGAGTGCACATCAATTTTCATAAATTGATTTGTATAATAAATTTCTACTGGTTGCAAATGATCTAATGAACGTTTTTGTGTTCTTATCACATAGTTAAATAAGCGTCCAATCGCTTTAAGTAACTTTGCTTGTGAAACATTTTTCACAAGATGTTCTAACCCTTCCGGAATCGTTGTTGCATCTTCATACGAAATCGTCATTTTTAATGTTTCAGTTAATTTATTTAATTCATCTTTTGAAAATGTAGAATCTACAACAATTTCTTTCGAACCAGTTGCATACACCTCTAATAAAATATCTTCTACTGAACCTGTTAACAACGTCACTGTATTTTGTCCAGTCGTTAAGTCATTACAAGCTAGCGCATAAGATCCATCTTCGAAATGTGTTAATGCTGCTAAAAAGTTATTCTCTTTCTCGTCTATTGTACGCCCTTCCATCATCGTTCCTGGCGTAATTAGTTGTACTACTTCACGACGTACTACACCTTTAGCTGTTTTTGGATCTTCCACTTGCTCACAAACAGCTACTTTATATCCTTTTTCAACAAGTTGTTCAATATAATTTTTAGCTGCATGATGCGGTACACCGCACATCGGTATACGATCACTACTACCACCATCTCGGCTCGTTAATGTAATTTCAAGTTCATGAGCTGCTTTAACCGCATCTTCAAAGAACATTTCATAAAAATCACCTAATCGGAAAAATAAAAAGGCATCTTCATAGTCTGCCTTAACCTTTAAGTATTGCTGTATCATAGGCGTATATTGCGTCATGTCTTTCCTCCATAATTTTTACATAATAATCTATATTCATCCCGCATTAACGGGCAGTAAGATTCCCACCTCAAAAATCGGCTGGAACAAAGAAGTTAGGTGGGAGATCAACTGTCCGTAAAAGCCCGATTGGTTCAACTAATAATCAGTGGGGATGCCCCCCCACTGATTATTAGTTGAACTTTATATATGTCACACTTCACGGACATCCATCTCTCCTATTTCAGGAGTCTTTCTTCATTATAACATATTTCATAAAGATTCATGTTCATTCAGCACCACTTATGTAAAGTAAAAAGCTAGGAAGAACTTCTCCCTAGCTTTCTATTACTCTTCTTCTGCGTCAACGATAAAGTTCGGATCTAATTCTTCAAACTCATCATCATCGACTTGGAAATCCTCATCTGATTCTACACAACCTTCAGGATTTACACTTACACAAATTTTTGTTTCCCCAACTACTTCTGTTACAAATTCACGTTCTACAGTTACAACAATTTTATTCCCATTTGGCGATACAAGAGCTTCTAAACAATTTGGCGGTTGAATGACACGAGCAATAATTTCTAAATCGTCACCAGAGAAGTTCTTATCACGATAACCAATGCTTACTTCGTCAGTGTAGTTCACACGTTCTGTTACAACTTCAGTCTTTGTATTGCCATCAAACGAATACCAAGTGTTCACATCATAGAAACCTTCAATTTCTACATGTTTTCCATTCTTTCTCGCTTCGTACGAGTGGTTAATTACCCAGCACCCTAAAATACTTGTCGGCTCATTATTCGATTCACATGTATGCGTTGACTTTGTATACTTACGTCCTTTTCCAACCACTGCTTTTGTAATAATCTCTCTAAATTCGGACATTCGTAACCCTCCTCAATCACTATTCACTTAATCATATGCGTGACAATAGCGGAATGTGTCATTCTTTTTTTGAGAAGAACTTACGTTTAATCCACTAAAAAAAAGAGATGTCAATATGACATCTCTTTAACAACCACAATTTCCTTTTTTACTTTCTACCGCCGCACCAGTTTCACCCTTAAGTACATCGCCGCCAGTTGAAACTAATATTTCATCTGTAACATTATTAGAAATGGTACTCGCAACTAACTGTAGTAAGTCATTTACATATGTTTGTGAAGATTTAAACTCCTGCACAACTGGAATATTGTCTAACTTATCTTGAAGTGCGTCAATTTCAGCTTCTACTTTTTTCAAAGCTTCCCACTTCCCGTAATGTTGCAAGTTAACTGCTTGTTTTTGCAATGCTTTAATTTCATCAATTGCGTGCTTTACATTTTCATTTTTATGAATTTGCGCCTCTGCTTTCTTAAAAAAATCAACTTCTTCTGTTTCAGAAATCATTTTCGCTAATTCTTTCGCTTGCTCTACAATTTCGTCTTTCGTATATACTTTCATCTATTATTTCACCTCAATCGGTTCCTCAACTAATTCCCCGTTAAGAGACCAAGTTTTTGCTTCCGTTATTTTTACTTTCACAAGCTGACCAATTAAAGATTTTGAAGCGACGAAGTTTACAAGTTTATTCGTACGAGTATAACCTGCAAGTACTTCCGGATTATTTTTACTTTCCCCATCAACTAACACTTCTACAACTTGACCTTTATAACGATTATTCTTTTCAACTGCCAACCCATTTACGAGTGTGTTTAATCGTTGTAGTCGTTCTTTCTTTACTTCCATAGGCACATTATCTTTCATTTTTGCAGCTGGTGTACCTTCTCGCGGGGAATAAATAAATGTAAATGCAGTATCAAATCCTACTTCACGATATAACGACATCGTTTCTTCAAATTGCTCATCTGTTTCATTTGGGAAACCGACGATAATATCAGTTGTTAATACTGCGCTTGGAATTGTTTCTTTAATTTTTCTTACAAGTTCTAAATAATGTTCACGTGAATATTTACGTGCCATAATTTTCAACATATCTGTGCTTCCAGATTGAACTGGTAAGTGAATATGTTCCACTAGATTTCCACCTTTTCCAAGCACTTCAATTAAGTGGTCATCGAAATCACGTGGATGACTCGTTGTAAAACGAATACGGGCAATATCAACTTTACGAAGTTCGTCCATTAAATCGCCAAGACCGTATTCTAAATCTTCAAAGTCTTTACCATATGCATTTACGTTCTGTCCAAGTAGCGTAATTTCTTTATAACCATTCGCAGCTAAATGACGAATCTCTTGAATAATATCTTCTGGACGCCTGCTTCGCTCTTTTCCGCGTGTATACGGTACAATACAATATGTACAGAATTTATCACAGCCATACATAATATTTACCCAAGCTTTAATATCGCCACGACGTACTTTCGGAAGGTTTTCAATTACGTCTCCTTCTTTTGACCAAACTTCAACTACCGTCTCCTTCGAGAACATTGCATCTTTTAGAATGTACGGTAATCTATGAATATTATGCGTGCCAAATACCATATCTACATGCTGATTTTTTTGCATGATTTTATTTACAACAGATTCCTCTTGAGACATACAACCACATACACCAATTAAAAGGTCCGGATTTCTACGTTTTAATGATTTTAAATGACCAAGTTCACCAAACACTTTATTTTCAGCGTTTTCACGAATTGCACAAGTGTTTAATAAAACTACATCTGCATCTTCAGTTGAAAATGTCGGTTCATATCCAAGTGTTGTGAAAATACCTGCCATTACTTCCGTATCATGCTCATTCATTTGACACCCATATGTACGAATATAAAACTTTCTTCCTGCACCAAAATTACGAAACTCTTCAGGTAAGCCAAAATCCCGTTCAATTTTAACTTCTTCTTTTCCACGCTTTTTGGCATCTTTTAAGGAAGGTGGTTGATATACGCTTTCAAAGTATTTGCTATAATCTTTCTCTTCTTTTTTCGTAGAGGAATTTGCTTGTTGACTTGCTAATCGTTGTTGCTCGTTCATCGGTAATCTCCTTTCACCCTTAACTATACACACTCTGTAGTCTATTTTAATGCGCTTAGACCCACCTTAAAAATGGTTAGATAGCTTGATTGAGAGATAACTTGTCCTTTGAAACTTGAGTAATCGATCTAATCATCCGTAAGAATGAAGTCTTCCCCACACAAATAGACATTCCCTTTTTATTATTTCATCTTGTCCTACCCAAAAGCATATTGCTTTATCCCTATACACATTACCATAGTATGAAGCGTTTAGCCAATTTTAACAAGGAATAGGCCCTGCCTTATCTTACATTTCATAAACAATGAACTTGCCATTTCCATACAACGATCCTTATATTATTTTACCATTCTGAATTTTCCAAGTAAACAAAGCTATCCTATATTTTTCATTCAGTAAAAAAAGGTTGCCAAATGGCAACCTTCTAATCGTTACATAAATTCAGCAACAAGCTCATCAAACATTTTCTGATCCATATTTAAATCAGCTTGTACTAATGGCTTTTCACTATAGCCTTTTACAAGTTCTTGATATGATGGTTGCGCAGTATTTTGATAAATTAAACCTGTTACTAATCCGTTATTTTCCATTAATGTTTGCATAGCCATCATGCGATTAGATGGATCATATCCCTCTACTGTACTTAGTTTCGTTAAGTTCTCTTTGAACCAATCGTACGTATTTACTTTATTATAAGTAACACATGGACTAAATACATTAATTAATGAGAACCCTTTATGGTTAATACCAGCTTCAATAATTTGCGTTAATTCTTTTAAATCACTTGAAAAGCTTTGCGCCACAAATGTTGCACCAGCTGTTAATGCCATTTCCATAACATTTAATGATGGTTCAATCGAACCTTGTGGTGTACTTTTCGTTTTAAATCCAGCTTCACTACGTGGTGAAGTTTGGCCTTTTGTTAATCCGTAAATTTGGTTATCCATTACTATATACGTAATGTCAATGTTTCTACGAATAGAATGGATTGTATGTCCCATACCAATCGCAAATCCATCACCGTCACCACCTGATGCGATAACTGTTAAATCACGATTTGCCATTTTCACACCTTGTGCAATCGGAAGGGCACGTCCATGAATACTATGCACACCATATGAATTAATATAACCTGATATACGACCTGAACAACCAATACCAGAAACAACAGCAAGTTCATCTGGATTTAAGCCAACGTTAGCTGCCGCACGCTGAATTGCAGCTTGCACCGAAAAGTCTCCGCAACCTGGGCACCAGTTTGGTTTTACACTGTTACGAAAGTCCTTAAATGTTGCCATTTAATACAACCCCTTTTTTGCATTCGTTGTAAATCTCTTTTGGCAAGAATGGGTTTCCATCATATTTTAAAAGACTAGAAATTTTCTCACCACTACCAAGATTCATTTTCATAATGTTAGCAAGCTGACCAGTCGCGTTGTTTTCTACAACTACAACACGTTTTGCATTTTTCACAAGTGGATCGATTTCAGCTTTCGGGAACGGGTGAATTAAACGGATTTGAGCATGGTTTACTTTCATACCCTCTTGTTCTAAACGCTCCATTGCCTCTTCGATCGCACCACGAGTTGAGTTAAATCCAACAAGCAATACATCTGCTTCCTCATGCTTAACATTTTTATAAACAGGGGTATTAAACTTCAAGTTCTCCATTTTACGGAAACGTTTGTCCATTTGATCTTTACGGTTTATTGCCGATTCAGATGGTTTACCAGTTTCATCATGTTCTACACCTGTAACATGGTGAATACCATTTTTCATACCAGGTAAAACACGTGGTGAAACGCCATCTTCTGTTACTTCATAACGCTTGAAGTATGCTTTATTTTCACGTTCTGGTAATTCTGCTTCTAAATCCAGCTTACCGCGACGAATTTCCACTTTATCTAACGTAAGCGGTTCTACAGTTTGTTTACCTAAAGAAAGCTGTAAATCTGTTAAGAAAATAACAGGCACTTGATATTCTTCAGCTAAGTTAAACGCTTCTACAATATCATAGAAAGCTTCTTCCACTGTACTTGGCGCCATTACGATTTTTGGAATTTCACCATGCGTACCGTAAATCATGGCCATTAAATCAGACTGCTCTTGTTTCGTTGGTAACCCCGTACTTGGACCACCACGTTGCGTATCAACAATTACTAGCGGTGTTTCTGTAATACCTGCTAACCCAATCGCTTCCATCATTAAAGAAAGACCAGGCCCTGCAGATGCTGTTAATGTACGAACACCAGCATAGTTTGCGCCAATTGCCATTGTACAAGCTGCGATTTCATCCTCAGTTTGGATTACTGTTCCGCCGACTTTAGGCAATTTTTTAATTAAGTATTCCATAATTTCAGATGCAGGTGTGATTGGATATGCTGACATAAAACGAGCGCCACCAGCTACCGCACCAAATGCGATTGCATCGTTTCCAATCATAAACATGCGTTTCTTACCATCAGCTTTTTCAAGCTGCATCATGTTTACTTTCTCACCTAGCAATTCTTTCATATATTGAGAGCCGCGTTTAATTGCGTCCATATTCTTTTGAACGACTTGCTCTCCTTTACGACCAAAGATTTCTTCAACAACATCCAAATAAGCTGTTTCGTCTAAACCTAATACCGCACTTGATGCTCCAACAGCAACCATGTTTTTCATTAATGATGTGCCTAATTCTGAAGCAATATCTGTAAACGGTATCACATATAATTTTACATCTGTATTGTCAGGTATTGTTGGATTAAATTTCGCATCCGCAACGACAATTCCGCCTGGACGTAGTTCGTGGAAGTTAAAATCAATTGTTTCTTGATCAAAAGCAATTAAAATATCTAAGTCATCTGAGATCGCACGTACTTCTGTTGTACTTACGCGAATTTTATTATTTGTATGGCCGCCTTTTATACGTGATGAGAAGTGGCGGTAACCGTATAGGTAATATCCTAATCGGTTTAATGCTATACAGAAGATTTCCCCTGTACTTTCAATTCCTTCACCTTGTTGGCCTCCAACTTTCCATGAAAGTTGACTAATCATCTCCTACACCCCTTTTGGCTGCATTCATTGTAGTGTATTTTTTTACAGTATTAGTTTAGCATTTTTTATGCAAATAAACTACAACGGACGCAAATTATGCCTCTTCTGATTTCCCTGAATCTTAAGTATAAAGCTATTTCGTTTTTCATTCTAGTATTAGGTCCTAAAAAAAGCAATAATATCAATTGGATTTATTTTAATTTTTCTGATTTTTTAAAACAAAACACTTAAAAACTTATATGTTCAACAAAGTTATCATACAAAAATCGTTCTACAGTTGATGCAGCATAGTGTTTATATAGTTCATTAATTACATTTTCATAATCTTCATACACCGATACATTTACAACTGTTTCTAAAATCCCATCAAAATCTGAACCAAACCCTATGTTGTTTTCTCCACCTAGCGAACAAATATAATCGATATGTTTTATTATATCTGTAATATTCGCTTGTTTTTCATTTGTAAGAAACTGAGGTACAAAAGTGACACCAATCATGCCATTTCGCTTTATAAGGAATTGAATTTGTTCCTCATTTAAATTACGTGGATGGTCACACAGTTTATAGCAATTTGAGTGAGATGCAATAGGATTATTTGCAATTTCTATCACATCCCAAAAACTTCTCTCATTTAAATGGGACAGATCGGTCCATACATGTAACCTATTAAGTTCTTGTACAACTTGTCTACCGAAAGTAGTTAAGCCTGCTCCACGTGTCTCTAGCGCCCCATCAGCTAACAAATTCGCATAGTTCCATGTTAATCCAAAGGAACGTACACCTAATTGATAAAACAAACGTAATTTCATCGCTTCTTTTCCAATTGCTTCGCATCCTTCTAATGTTAAAAGAGCTCCAATCTCGTCCTGTTTTAACATACTTATATCAGCTTTCGTTCGGATCAACTTCACACCTGGTAGCGATAAAATTTCATTATAAAAAATATCTATCATTTGTAATGCCGCTTCAAAACGTTTTTCATATGCTACTGTTTCTGGCACATATATAGCAAAACATTGTATACTTCCTTTTCTTTTCTTTAATTGTTCAAATGTAATATGTAATTGTGAATCATTTTTAAAATTCTTTTTCCCCTTTGCAATCCATAACTGTAAGAGTACATCACAATGAGCATCAAAAATTTTCATTTTCATTCCTCCACTATAAAAATAACCTGTTTGCATACTGCAAACAGGTTGTTTAAACTTAACGAGGTTCTACAATTAATTTTATTGCTGTACGCTCTTCCCCATCAATCATAATATCTGTAAACGCTGGGATACAAATCAGGTCCAAACCACTAGGCGCTACAAACCCTCTTGCAATTGCTACTGCCTTTACCGCTTGGTTCAATGCACCTGCACCAATAGCTTGAATTTCTGCTGTTCCGCGTTCGCGAATAACACCTGCAAGTGCACCAGCTACAGAATTAGGGACCGACGTTGCTTTAACTTTTAATATTTCCATTCCGCGTTTCCTCCTCGTTTCTTTAAAAAGTATTAGCAATTATATCACTTTAACTTATATTCACGAGGAATGGCGCGTATTCCTGCTAAATTTTCGTAATTTTTCTAAAAAATTAAAATATAATAACTTATCTAAATCTTTACGGAGATTTACTCAAAAAATGGTTGATCGTCATTAATTAAAATGCGCTCAATTTTCTTTGCTTTTCCTGTATTCGGATCCACATCAATTAGCACTGCACTTAATTGTGTTCTACCATTCGTCACTTCAAATCTTACCGGTAAGTTTGTTAAAAACTTCTTCAAGACCGCTTCTCTATCCATACCTAAAATTCCGTCATACGGGCCTGTCATACCAACATCTGTAATGTATGCTGTTCCGCTTGGTAAAATACGATTATCTGCTGTAGGTACATGAGTATGTGTACCTACTACCGCTGTAGCACGACCATCTACATACCAACCTAGCGCTTGTTTTTCACTTGTAGTTTCCGCATGAAAATCAACAAAGATAATATTCGTACGTTTTTTCGCAATGTTAATTAATTCATCCACTTTTCGAAATGGACAATCAATCGGAGGAAGGAACGTACGCCCTTGTAAGTTAATAACTGCAACTTCTGTTCCATTACAATTCACAAATATAAGACCTTTTCCCGGTGTTCCTTCTGGGAAGTTAGCTGGTCTTGCAAGATATTTTGCATCATCTATAAATTCAAATACCTCACGATTATCCCAAGCATGGTTTCCAAGTGTAACCGCTTGTGCGCCGCACTCTAAAAAGTTTCGATAAATTTTTTCTGTAATACCACGCCCACCTGCTGCATTTTCTCCATTAATGATTGTTACTGTAGGTGTATATTTTTTCTTTAACGCCGGTACGTATTGTTGAATCATACTTCTACCAGGAGATCCTACTACATCCCCAACAAATAATATTCTCATATGTCTTACCCTTTCTATGTACTACATTTTTTATTACTATAACTTCAAGCAATTTCCTTACAACAAATTTATTATAAGTTTGTTTCACTTGATTTTCTTTATTTTATCCAATTCCAACACAAAAAAATAAAGTGGTGTTTCACCACTTTATTTTGCGTATTCCACTGCACGTGTTTCACGAATAACAGTTACTTTAATATGTCCTGGGTAATCCAGTTCATTTTCAATACGTTTTCGAATATCACGAGCTAAACGATGAGCTTCTAAGTCATCGATTGTATCTGGTTTTACCAGAATACGAACTTCACGTCCTGCTTGAATTGCGAATGATTTTTCAACGCCTTCATAAGACTCTGAAATCTCTTCTAACTTTTCAAGACGACGAATGTAGTTTTCAAGCGTTTCACTACGAGCTCCCGGTCTTGCAGCTGATAATGCATCTGCTGCTGCAACTAAAACTGCAATGATAGAAGTTGGTTCTGTGTCACCATGGTGAGATGCAATACTGTTTATAACTACAGGATGCTCTTTATATTTCGTCGCGAGTTCAACACCAATTTCAACGTGACTACCTTCTACTTCATGATCAATAGCTTTCCCGATATCATGTAATAGACCTGCACGTCTTGCTAGTTTTTCATCCTCACCAAGCTCTGCTGCCATAAGTCCAGTTAAATATGCAACTTCCATAGAGTGTTTTAAGACGTTTTGTCCGTAACTTGTACGGTATTTCAAACGACCTAAAATCTTAATTAAATCTGGATGTAATCCGTGAACACCCACTTCAAACGTTGTTTGCTCTCCGACTTCGCGAATATACTCGTCCACTTCACGTCTTGATTTTTCGACCATCTCTTCAATACGCGCTGGGTGAATACGTCCGTCCTGTACTAGTTTATCAAGAGCGATACGAGCTGTTTCACGACGAATTGGGTCGAATCCAGAAAGGATTACTGCCTCTGGTGTATCATCGATAATTAAGTCAATACCCGTTAACGTTTCTAACGTACGAATATTACGACCTTCACGCCCGATAATACGTCCCTTCATTTCGTCATTTGGAAGATTTACAACCGAAACGGTTGTTTCAGCAACATGATCAGCTGCACATCTTTGCATTGCAAGAGATAAAATCTCTTTTGCTTTCTTATCCGCTTCTTCTTTCGCGCGAATTTCACTTTCTTTTACCATAACGGCAATTTCATGAGAAACTTCACTTTCCACTTTACCAAGAATAATTGCTTTCGCTTGTTCGCGTGTCAGATTGGAAATGCGCTCTAATTCTGTTTGTTGCTTTTGAACTAACTCTCCCACTTTGCTTTCCAACTCTTCAATCTGTTGTTGTTTCGCTACAAGAGAATCCTCTTTCTTCTCTAACTGTTGCTCGCGCTTATCGAGCGTTTCGTCTTTACGATCAAGGTTCTCTTCTTTTTGCATTAAACGATTTTCTTGTTTTTGTAATTCGCTTCTACGGTCACGAATTTCTAATTCAGCTTCTGTACGAAGTGTATGAATTTCATCCTTTGCTTCTAAAAGCGCTTCTTTCTTAAGTGCTTCAGCATCACGATTCGCTTCGTCTAAAATACGTTTCGCTTCATTAGCTGCACCATTAATCTTCGCTTCAGCAATAGACTTTCGAACAAAAAAGCCAACAACTGCACCGACTGCTGTTGCAAGCAAAATGGAGATGAGTATCCAAAATGTACTCGTCATGATTTCACCTCCCCTTGCTATGAATGAAAAAAGACTGTCGGCATGTACATTGAATTACAACATACAGCAAAGACCGTCGTCCCGCTTTTTTAAGGGACTTTCTTCATTTCACAATTAAAATGTCATATTATTATTTCGGCAAGATTTAAACCTTACTCCGAATATTACTTCTCTTCTTGAGAAGAGTATATCGTATATAAGAAAAAATATACATTCTCATTGTATCTATCGTAATTTTCATTGTCAAGCGTTGTCTACTTTTACTTTCTTTACCTTCAGTCCTGAATGTTATCTAAATTTGAAAAATTGATAGCATATTATCCTGGAAAACCTTAGTAAATACCATTTTATTCCCTTAAAACATATGAATATCCCTCTTTACACATCCCGTTTGAGTCAAAAAAATTTTTTAACTACTGCGATATACACGATTTTAATAGAAGGTAAAAAAATAAAAGACACGGGACCGTGTCTTTTATTTTTTAATCTTGAAGAGTTGAATCTTCCGTGTCTTCCACACCTGAGTCTTCACCAATTCCGTGATGATCACGAACAAAGAAGGCAATTTCCTCTCTTAAATCCGTATTCTCTTTTAAGAATTGTTTTGAATTTTCACGACCTTGTCCTAAACGTTCTTCATTATACGAGTACCAAGCACCACTCTTTTGAACGATATCAAGTTCAGAAGCCATATCTAAGATTTCACCTTCTCTTGAAATACCTTCTCCGTACATAATATCAACTTCAGCAACACGGAATGGTGGTGCTACTTTATTTTTCACTACTTTTACTTTCGTTTTATTACCGACGATGTCGTTACCTTGTTTTAATTGCTCAGCACGACGTACTTCAAGACGAACTGTTGAATAGAATTTCAACGCACGACCACCCGGAGTTGTTTCTGGGTTCCCGAACATAACCCCAACTTTTTCACGAATTTGGTTGATAAAGATTGCGATTGTTTTTGATTTATTGATTGCACCTGAAAGCTTACGAAGTGCTTGTGACATTAAACGTGCTTGTAAACCTACGTGTGAGTCACCCATGTCTCCTTCGATCTCTGCTTTCGGTACAAGAGCTGCTACAGAGTCAATTACGATAATGTCAACCGCGCCACTTCGTACAAGTGCTTCTGCGATTTCTAGTCCTTGCTCCCCTGTATCAGGCTGTGATAATAGTAATTCATCTATGTTAACGCCTAATTTTTGTGCATATACAGGATCCATTGCATGCTCCGCATCAATAAACGCTGCTTGTCCACCTTGACGCTGTACTTCAGCGATTGCATGTAATGAAACTGTTGTTTTACCTGAACTTTCAGGTCCGTAAATTTCAATAATACGGCCACGTGGGTATCCGCCTACCCCTAGTGCCACATCAAGTGCTAAAGAACCACTTGAAATTGTAGAAATTCTACGCTCAGCTTGTTCTCCTAATTTCATAATTGAACCTTTACCGAATTGCTTCTCTATTTGTTTTAACGCCATATCTAATGCCGCTTGACGATCACTCATTCAAAATTCCTCCTTAACTGAATTGCTAATCTTATTATACCTATTTTCAATTCAATTTGCCAACAAAAATCGAACATTTATTCGTTTTTTTTATTTCCCATTACATAAAACTGCATTTAACCATAAAAAAAAGCTAAAAGAGACTTATATCTCTTCTAGCTTTTTATACAAATGATAAAACCCATATTTTGCTGAGCGTTCCCTAATTTGTTGACGACTTCCGCTTAAATTTAGAGGAAAGACTACAGTTGGTTCATCTTTAATCGCCAATCCAACAAATACTGTTCCCGGCTCTTTATGTTCTGAAGCATCTGGTCCTGCTACCCCAGTGAAACTAATTCCGATATCCGCTTTTAATAATTCTTTAACATTTTCAGCAAGATAACGAGCACATTCTTTACTAACTGCACCGTCAGTAGACAACACTTCCTCAGGTACATGTAAAACATGTTGCTTCACATCATTATGATAACAAATGACACCGCCTTTAAATACTGAAGACACACCAGCACTTTCTGTTACTTGATTACCGAAGAGACCACCTGTTAAACTTTCTGCACACGCTAAAGTTAATCCTTTTTTCTTCAATAACTCTATCGCCTTATAGTGCAGAAACTCTTGGTCATACCCGTAGAAAAATTCTCCTACTCTTTCTAAAATCAAATCTTCCATATGCTGAATGAGTTTCTCCGCTTCATGAGCATTTTGATGCTTCGCAGTTAAACGTAATGTTACTTCTCCATCATTCGCAAGCGGGGCGATTGTCGGGTTCGTTTGTCCATCAATTAAATCTTGAACTTTCACCTCTAATTGAGATTCCCCAATTCCGAAGAAGCGAAGCACGCGAGAATAAATGTTTTCTCCTGTTGTAAAGTTACGTAAAAAAGGCTCTACATAACTTACATACATTGGCCTCATTTCTTTCGGTGGTCCTGGTAATAAAATATAAACTTTTCCGTTCTTATTTAAACCCATACCAGGTGCCATACCGTGATCATTTGCAAATACAGTTGCTCCATTCAAAACGAGTGCCTGCTTTTTATTATTTTCAGTGAACTCACGACCTGTACGCTTAAAATAATCGCTTATTAATGCTAATGCATTTTCGTCATATACAAGCTCTTCCCCTAAGCTAGACGCAATTGTTTCCTTCGTCAAATCATCTTTTGTCGGGCCTAATCCACCTGTAAAAATAAGCATGTCCGCACGTTCTGCTGCAACTTCAATCGCCTGCTGTAATCGTTTGTTATTATCTCCAACTACAGTATGGTAGTACACATTAATGCCAATTGAAGCTAACTTTTCAGATAAAAACTGGGCGTTTGTATTTGCAATTTGTCCAAGTAATAATTCCGTTCCAACCGCAATAATTTCAGCATTCATCCCAATTCCCCCATAAACTTCTATTTTGAGTTTACAAAAGCAGCTCTATTTTTCCAGAAATAATCCCATCCTGAAATAACAGTAAAAATTAATGCAATCCATATAAAGATATCAGCAACTGGAATATGGATTAAATTTAAAGGTACATCGTGTAATAAGTATGCCGCAATCGCGATAATTTGTGTCCATGTTTTAATTTTCCCTAATTGATTCGCTGCAACGACTTCCCCTGTTCCAGCAAGTACAAGTCGTAAACCTGTCACAGCAAACTCACGACTTATAATTACTATAACGATCCAAGCTGGTACAGATCCCATCTCGACTAATGTGATAAGTGCTGCCGAAACAAGTAATTTATCTGCTAACGGGTCAAGGAATTTCCCTAAGTTTGTTACAAGATTATACTTTCTTGCGTAATGTCCATCAATCCAATCTGTAGCTGAGGCAATAATAAAGATAAGCGCCCCTACTAAGTGTTGAATTGGTAGATCTACATCACCAATTGTGTATGAACCCCAATCAAAGGGTGCTAACATAATTACCATAAAAACTGGGATTAAGAAGATTCTAGATATTGTAATTTTATTTGGTAAATTCACAGCTATTCCTCCATCATATCAAAAACATTTGTTCATTGAAAAAAGTCATCGAAGCGATGACTGTTATTGTGCAGGTTGCTCTACCCCTTGGTTTTTTATCACCAATCTTTGGTGAAGTTCTTTTTCTGGATCCAATGGGTAAGCGATCACTTGGCCATTCAGTTTAACTTCAACATTCGTTGCATTTCCAATATTAAGTCGCACTTCTTTTACTGTTGATAAATCACGTTTTTCTGTTTGACCACTTTGTACTGTAGTGTTTAGAATTTCATTACCCGCATCGTCCTTAACATCTACATAACTTGTACCCTTCGCTGAAATTTCCAGTTCTAATGTTTTATTATTATGAATTTCCAAAGTAGATACCTTACCACTTGTTCCAACTACTTTTACTTCTTGTTGTCCAGTTGGTTCCTCTTTCTTTGGCTCTTCTTTCTTTGGCTCTTCTTTCTTTGGTTCTTCTTTCTTTGGTTCTTCCGCTTTCGCTTCATCTTTCTTCGTATCTAGCGGAGAATTTTCTGCTTTTTTAACTTCAATTTTCTCACTTTGAGTAGCCGGAACTCGTCCGTCATCTTTACCAGTCAGTGCTTGAATAACAAACCAAACTACGACTCCAAATGCGATTACTAACAATGCAATTAAGATTTTCGGCATATGATCTGCCATTGGCAATGATGAAGATTTTTGCATTGTTTCTTGTGTTTTTTGTCCAGTTGATACTTGTGGAACATCACGATTTTCAGATTGTGGTATCGTACTCTGATATTCTACAAGCAGTTCCTCTCCATTTAATCCAGCCGCATCTGCGTATTGTTTAATGAATGCACGTGCATAAAAAGCTCCTGGCAATACGTCATAATTGCCTTCTTCAATCGCTACTAAATGGCGTTTTTGAATTTTTGTAATCTCATGCAGCTGATCAATAGACAAGCCTTTTGCTTCTCTTGCTTCTTTCAGCTTTTGTCCTAATTCTGTCACTACTAACACCTCAATATTTCTTTAAAAGTCGAACATAGAGAAATTATTTTGCGTACCTTGCTCAATTTCATCTACTAAATTATATTGAATTTCTTCATCATAATCGTTACGTAACTCGATAATATAATCAAAATCATCCAATGTGTATTCTGACTGACTCACAAATACATCAGGATGTTCCACAACTTTCGTTGCAGGCAATCTCATAATTTCACGAACGAGTTGCCAATGCCTTTCATTGGCACGCTTTGTTGACACAATTCCATCTAGGATGAAAATATTGTCATCGCTATACTCATCTTCAATCAATTGACTACGAACAGTTTGCTTAATGAGAGTAGATGATACAAATAACCATCGTTTATTTGCACAAACACTTGCGGCAACAATGGATTCTGTTTTTCCGACACGAGGCATTCCTCGTATCCCAATTAGTTTATGGCCTTCTTTTTTCATGATTTCCGCCATAAAGTCTACAAGTAATCCTAATTCATCACGCACAAAACGAAATGTTTTCTTGTCATCTGCATCTCGTTGTATGTACCTACCATGTCTAACCGCTAGTTTATCCCTTAGCTTTGGCGGACGATATTTCGTTACCGTTATGTTATCCATCGTATTTAAAATTGATTCAAGTCTAGAGATCTGCTCTTGATTATCACACATAAGGAGTAACCCACGTCGTGCATTATCAACACCATTAATTGTGACAATATTAATGCCGAGCATACCGATTAACGAAGAAACGTCACCAAGCAAGCCAGGTCGGTTTTTATGTATTTCATATTCAAAATACCATTCAATCATCCAAGATCACTCCCCTTGCTTACTTTACACCTACGTACTATATTATATGATTTCACCTTAATAGGGAAGCTAAATGTATAATCTCTCCCGTGTAATTATTATACAAAAAAAGTAGAGAGGAGATTCTCCTCTCTACTTTTACTTATGTTGTACAAACTTAACCATTAAATTTGCGATTGTATGCTGCTCTTGTTCATCAGCAACTTTCCAAAGCTCAGACAATAATTTTTCTTGATCGTTACGCGCTTCTACTTCATTTGCTAAATAATCGCCAACACGAAATGCCATATCTGATACGGCACCATTATTAAGCCCTTTTCCTTCCGCTTGTTCTAAACGTTCTCCTAAAAAGCTCTTCCACTGATCAAAATTATCTAACACTGACATAATTAAGCACCTCACTATTGAGTAATAAAATCATGCTTAATTTGTGCAACTTTTCATTTTTTATGTAAGAATTTTTTAACAATGCCAGCCACCATTCACACCGATAATTTGTCCAGTTATGTAAGATGCTCCTGGTGATACGAGAAATGAAACTGTCTTTGCTACCTCTTCTGGTAAACCTATTCTGCCTAATGGTATCTCTTCAGCAATGCCAATCTTATCTTCTTCAGAAAAGACACTTAACATTTCCGTTTCAATTGCACCCGGTGCTACTGCATTCACACGCAATCCACTTAAAGAAACCTCTTTTGCTAAAGCTTTCACATATGAATTTTGTGCTCCTTTTACCATTGAATATAACACTTCACAAGAAGCCCCTATTTGCCCCCATATAGATGAAACAACTACAATATTTCCACTTCTCCGCCCAATCATAGGTGGAAGTGCCATTGATAGTAATTTATATACACTCTTAACTTGAAGTTCTACCATATAATTCAACTCATCATTTGTTACATCTGTCACTAATCCAAAGATACTCTTCCCAGCTGCGTATACGATAACATCAATAGGATGTTCAATTTGTCCCCACAACTGCTCTGCCCCATCATTAGAAGCTAAATCCGCTTGAACAGGAATTACTTCACCCCATTCCTTCTGTAACTCATTTACCTTCTCTTCACTGTTATTGTAATGAACATATACAGTATATCCATCTTGAATTAATTGTTTTGAAATAGCAGAGCCAATCCCTCCGCTCCCTCCAGTTACTAATGCATACTTTTTCATAATTACCCTCTCTTATCTCTACAAGCTCATTTTTCATATAACTAAATAATACCCTCATCTTACAATTTATCAATGATAAGATGAGGGTATCTTTTAAATTTTATTTTTTCGGTAAAACTTGACAAACGCTCATTTTTTCTTCTGATAATAATAATTTCGCTACTTCTTGTAAATCTTGAACAGTTAGACTTTCTAATTCAGTCAATGCATCAAACAAGCTAGATTCATTAAACGCATATCGCGTAAATTGATTTGCAATATATTCCGGTGAATTCAACGAGCGTAAAAAGCCACCAATTTTCTTTTTCTTTACTCGTTCTAATGCTGCCTCATCTAATTGATCATAATTTGTGTTTAATAAAATATCTTTCAAACGCTTTTCCAATTCATCCGGTTGCTTCGTATCACCGCCAACCATTGCAAAACCGAAGTTATTCTCTTCCGTATAATCATACGAGAACGAATCATCAATAAGCCCTTCATTATATAACGATTCATAATGAACGGAGCTTTTTCCAAATAAATAATCTAAAAGTAACGTAAGCGCGATTTCTTGTTTTAAAAGAGCTTTCCCTTTTTCTTTTAAATTTGTCGCTTTAATACCGACTAAACATTTCGGTGTTTGTACAGGCATTGAAATGATTTTCTTCTTTTCATTTACCTCATTTGGTTCATCTTCAAATGAACGTACAATTTCCGGCTGATTTTTATAATCTTTTTTCGCTTGATTTTCACGCACTAAGTCCATTGTTTCCTCTGGATCAATTGCACCAACAACAAATAGTAACATATTGCTCGGATGATAAAATGTTTCGTAGCATTCATATAATAGGTCTTTCGTAATTTTACTAATAGACTCGATTGTCCCTGCAATATCAATTTTAATGGGGTGCTTTACAAACAAGCTATCAATTAATCCAAAGTATAAGCGCCAATCTGGATTATCTTGATACATTTGAATTTCCTGTCCGATAATCCCCTTTTCTTTTTCAACAGTTTTTTCAGAGAAGTAAGGCTCTTGTACGAAATTTAACAACGTATTTAAATTTTGTTCTACATTTGATGTGCATGAAAAAAGATAAGCTGTTCTTGTAAAGGATGTGAAAGCATTTGCCGATGCTCCTTGTTTACTAAACAATTGAAAAGCATCGTGATCTTCTTTTTCAAATAATTTATGCTCAAGAAAATGCGCAATTCCGTCAGGTACACGAATCATTTCTTCTTTACCTAATGGTACGAATGTATTATCCATAGAACCATACTTTGTCGTAAACGTTGCAAATGTTTTATTAAATCCTTGCTTCGGTAAAACATATACATCTAATCCATTCGGAAGTTTTTCATAATAGAGCGTCTCTTTTAATTGCTCATAAACAATCTTCTCCATTTATTCTCCCTCCGTTCCTTGTAAAAAGTAAATTGTATCTAGTTCAATATTTTTAGCAACTTTCACAATCTCTTCTTTCGTCACACTTTCTATACCTGTTAGCCATTCTTCAACTGGACGTGTACGATCTGAAATAATACCATGATATAGCATTTCCACAAATCCACGTGGCGTATCAATTGCTTCTAATATTTGATTTTGAATGACACTTTTCGTTTGATGCATCTCTTCTTCAGAAAAATCACCATTTTGCATCGCAAGCATTTGTTCTTTAATAATTTCAACTGCTTTTTCATAATTTTTTGCTTCAATCCCTGACATAACAAACAACAAGCCTTTATGACTTTCAAATCTTGATGCTGCATAGTACGCTAAACTATTCTTTTCACGGACATTTACGAATAACTTCGAATGAGAAAAACCTCCAAATAGCCCATTGAACAATTGCAGTGCGAAATAATCTTCATCTTTATATGTGACAAACGTACGATAACCAATGTGTAATTTACTTTGTTTTAATTCTTGTTTTTCAACAACTTCTTTTTCTTCATTATTTCGCTTATGAAGGAGTACATTTCTTTCTCTCACAGGACGCGCTGTAATAGAAAAATACTTACTTACAAGATCAACTGCGTTTTCTGAAATATCACCAATAATATATAGATCCATTTCATCTTCCGCTAACACCTTTTGATAATATTGATACAGACTTTCATTTGTAATAGAAGTAACACTCTCTTTTTTTCCATTTGCACTTAATCGATACGGTTCTACTTTGCACATTTCTTCGATTAAACGCTCATTTGCATAGCGCATTTTATCATCATAAGTAGCTTCAATTCTCTGCAAAAGCGCTCTTTTTTCACTTTCTACAATAGAAGGTAGGAAACTATTCCCCTCTGTTGCTGGATGTAAAACAATATCCGATAACATAGAAAGCGCTTTTTCAAATAACGGTGGTGCATCGTGTAAATATACTTCATTTGCAATGTCTACATAAATGGAGATGATATGGTCTTCCCCTTTTTTACTTACATCTACTCCCAAAGAAGATCCGTATAATTCTTCTAAATATTGACGTAGACGAATTACAGAAGGAAGTTTTTCTGTCGCACTTTGCAATACGTATGGCAATAGGGCACGCTCTGTCACCGTCTCCTCATTTAAAGGTGCTTTAAAACGAAATACAAAGGTATTTGTTTTATATTTATCAGTCGGAATAATATGTACTCGCAAACCACCTAACTCATGTAATTGTTGTTCCATTAGTTTCATTTATAGCCCTCCTTTACGTATATAGGAATATTCCTCTTCAATATACAGTTTTTAGAAATAAAAAACCAATTTTTCTTCCTTATTATGCTTACAAATGACTTTTTCTAAAAACTATAATATGTAAGGAACATAGTAAAATTTCGTATTACATATATTCTATGTAAAAAAGCTCACACTAATGTGCGAGCTTTTTTCTACTTACAAATTACTTATCGTTTTCCTTTTTCATAAGGAGTTCCTAATGCTTTCGGAGCTTCAGAACGACCTACAAAACCGACAAGTGCTAATATTGTGAATACATACGGTAATATCGTTAATAAAACACTTGGAATCTGGTCTAATACAGGAATTGTTCCACCCGTTACACTAAGAGACTGAGCAAAACCAAAGAATAGAGCTGCACCCAGTGCGCCTAGCGGATTCCACTTCCCAAAGATCATAGCAGCTAAAGCTAAGAAACCTTGTCCTGTAATAGTTGCCCCTGAGAAGTTATTAGAAATGGACATTGCAAAAATCGCTCCACCAATTCCGGCAAACACCCCTGATATACAAACGCCGATATAGCGCATTTTATATACGTTAATCCCCATCGTATCCGCTGCCATTGGGTGTTCACCAACAGCACGCAATCGAAGACCAAACGGTGTTTTATAAATAACATACCAAACAACAAATGCTAAAATAATCGCAATATACGACGTTATTGGTACATTTGAAAAGAATATTTTCCCTATAACCGGAATATCCGAAAGACCTGGAATATCAATCTTTTCAATACGGTACTGAATAAAGTCAGTCTGCCCTTTATCAAAGATCTTCTTAATTGCAAATACTGTTAAACCAAGAGATAAGAAGTTAATTGCTACACCACTTACAACTTGATCCGCTCGGAATGTAATAGATGCTACTGCATGAAGTAATGCAAATAAACCACTACCAATTGCCGCAAACAATAACGCAATCCACGGAGTCATCGTTCCCCAAGTATCACCCATTAATAAGTTTGTAACAACTCCAATAAATGCACCAAATAGCATTAGTCCTTCTAATCCGATATTTACAACACCCGATCGTTCACTAAATACACCACCTAGTGCTGTGAAAATTATAGGTGCCGATGTATATAACGTACCCGTCACAAGAATGGCTAATATATCTAAAAAGCTCATTTATTTCCCCTCCTTGCTCATGCGTGTAAGCGCCCATCTTAACACATAACTACATGCAACAAAGAAGATGATACATGCAATAATTACGTTTATAAGCTCTGATGGCACATCTGCCTCAAAGTTCATTTGAGGGGAAGCACTTTTCAAACCACCAAATAATAAAGCTGAAAGGATAATACCAAACGGATTATTTCCTCCAAGTAAGGCTACGGCAATCCCGTCAAACCCTACCCCTGTAAAGGAGGACATCGCTGTCATGCTTTGGAATGTTCCTAATCCTTCCATCGCTCCACCAATCCCTGCGAACGCACCAGCAATTGTCATGGAAAATACTACATTACGAGAAACTTTCATCCCTGCATATTGAGAAGCATGTTGATTAAATCCTACTGACTTTAATTCATAACCTAAAGTTGTTCGATCTAATAAGAACCACATTAAAATAGCGATTAAAATTGCTACAATAATTCCCCAGTGAAGGCGTGAACCGTCAGTAATGGATGCAAGCCAGTCTGAAGATAATGACGCACTCTCTTTAATGTCGTACGTTTTATCATTACCCTCGTGTAAAAAGCGCTTAATAATATCATATGTTACATATAACGCGATATAGTTCATCATAATTGTTACAATAACTTCATTAACTTGAAACTTTCCCTTTAAATATCCAGGGATGAAACCCCAGATTCCGCCTACTAACGCTGCGAATAAAATAGATAATGGAATGTGAAGAACAGCTGGTAGCGAGACTGCATAACCGAACCAAACCGCTGCAAGCCAACCAACTAACAATTGACCCTCTACCCCGATATTAAATAAACCTGTACGAAATGCAAACGCCACCGATAAACCAGCAAGAATAAGCGGTATCATTGTACGAAGTGTTTCACCAATCGCACTTGGACTGCCGAACATGCCTGTCCAAAGTGCACTATAACCAACAATTGGGTCATAGCCACTAACTAGCATTACAATCGCTCCTACAAGTAAGCCAAAAATAACGGATAGTACTGGGACTAAAATATTTATCGTTCGTTCTGTTAAAAGTTTTTTAGCCATTTGTACCCACCTGCTCCTTCTTTGTTCCTCCAGCCATTAACAATCCAAGCTGTTGTTCATTCGTTTCTTTCGCATCAACTATTGCTACAATTGTTCCTTCATAAATAACAGCAATTCGATCGCTAACATTTAAAATTTCCTCTAACTCTAGTGATAAAAGTAATACACCTTTTCCTTTATCTCTTTGCTCTATTAATCTCTTATGAATAAATTCAATTGCCCCTACATCTAAACCACGTGTCGGCTGTGCTGCAATTAATAAATCTGGATCACGGTCTACTTCACGTGCAATAATTGCCTTTTGCTGATTTCCCCCAGATAGTGCACGAGCTAACGTTTGCTCACTAGGTGTACGTACATCAAACTGTTCAATAAGTGCCTTTGCTTTTTCTGTAATTTTGCTAAAATTTAAAATCCCTTTCTTTGAAAACGGATTTTTATAGTACGTTTGCAAAACTATATTATCTCTAACAGAAAAATCAAGAACGAGTCCGTGTTTATGACGATCTTCTGGAATATGACCAATTCCTTCTTCTGTTATTTTTCTAACAGGCCAATTTGTTATTTCTTTCCCTTTAATTGCAATAGAACCTGACTCAACTTTTCGTAAACCAGTAATTGCTTCTATTAATTCACTTTGTCCGTTTCCATCAATTCCTGCAATACCAACAATTTCCCCCGCACGAACAGTTAAGTCAAGGCCTTTTACAGCAGGTAGTTGACGTGCATCGTGAACAACAAGGTTTGCAATTGAAAGTACCTCTTCTTTTGGCTTCGCGTCTATTTTTTCTGTTTTAAAATTCACTTGACGTCCGACCATTAATTCTGCAAGTTTATTTTCATCCGTATTTGCAACGTCAACCGTTCCAATCCCTTTTCCTTTACGAATAATCGTACAACGATCGCAAACTTCCATAATTTCTTTCAACTTATGTGTAATAAGAACAATAGATTTCCCTTCTTGCACAAGCTTTTTCATAATTTGAATTAGCTCATGAATTTCTTGTGGTGTTAACACAGCTGTTGGTTCATCAAATATTAAAATTTCTGCCCCGCGGTAAAGTGTTTTTAAAATCTCAACACGCTGTTGCATACCGACAGAAATATCTTGTATTTTCGCATATGGATCTACAGCTAAACCGTATTGTTCAGACAGTTTTTGAATTTCTTTAGCAGCTTCCTCAACAGCAATTTTCCCTTTTTTCTTCGGTTCGTTTCCGAGAATAATATTCTCTGTAACTGTAAAATTATGAACAAGCATAAAGTGCTGATGTACCATTCCAATACCAAGGTCATTTGCTATATTCGGATTTGTAATCTTTACAGTTTTTCCTTTAATTTTAATTTCACCTTGTTCTGGCTGGTACAAACCAAATAGTACATTCATCAATGTGGATTTCCCTGCACCATTTTCTCCAAGTAAAGCATGTATTTCTCCCTGCTTTACTTGCAGCGTAATATCATCATTCGCTACAATGCCTGGGAATACTTTCGTAATGTTATTCATCTCAATTACGTATTCCATTGTGTTCCTCCTTTTAACAGGGAACATTCCCCTATTACACTATTAACTTATTAAGCAATTCGGAAGTTTTATACATACAAAGGTTAGTTCTATGAACTAACCTTTGCTATTTCTCTATTTATTTTTTTAGAGAAGCTTCATATTCTTTATACTCTTTATCTGTAGCTGGTACTTTAATTGCACCATCTGTAATTTTCTTTTCAAACTCTTCTACTTTTGTTAAAATTTCAGGGTTAACTTTTTTCACGTTGTCAGTTGTTTTTGCAATACCAACGCCGTCATCTTTTAAGCCAAACGCTTCTATTTTACCGCCTTTTAATTTACCGTCTTTCGCTTCTTGTGCTACTTTTTCAACAGCGATATCTACACGTTTTACCATTGAAGTTAATGTTACGTTTTCAGGCATACCTTCTTGGTTTTGGTCACGGTCAACACCGATTACCCAAACGTTTTCACCTTTTTTCTTACGGTTTTTCGCTTCAGTGAATACACCATTACCTGTACCACCAGCAGCATGATAAATTACATCTACGCCTTGACCATACATTGCTGAAGCAAGAACTGTACCTTTTTCAGGTTTATCAAATGCTTCTGCATATTCAGATACGATTTCAATATTTGGATTTACTGCCTTTGCACCAGCTTTAAATCCATTTTCGAATTTACTAATTAAATCACTCTTCATTCCACCAACAAATCCTACTTTATTCGATTTCGTTGACATAGCTGCTACCGCACCTACAAGGAATGAGCCTTCATGATCTTTAAATGTAATGCTTGTTACGTTTGGTGCATCTACAACAGTATCAACGATTGCGAATTGTTGTTTTGGAGATTCTTTTGCTACTTCTTTAATTGCACCTTCTAATTTATAACCAATTCCGAAAGATAAATCATACTTATCTTTTGAAAATTTCTTTAAGTTCGGAATATAATCTGCTTCTTTTTCAGACTGTAGGTAACGATAATTTGTCTTTTCCTTTAAATCGTTATCTTTACCAAACTTTTTTAGCCCTTCCCAAGAAGATTGGTTGAATGATTTATCATCAACGCCTCCAACATCTGTTACCATACCGACTTTGAAATCTTTATTGTCTTTACTGTCTTTCTTGTCACTGCTCGCTTTATCCGAGTTACCACATGCACCTAAAACTGTACTTGCTGCTAATGTTAATGATAATAAAAGACCTGCTTTTTTCTTCATACTAGAAACCCCTCCTAAAATGATATATATATTTCTTCTTACGCTGCTGTCCCTTACTTCTTGCTGTCACCTCCCTAAAAAGGAACTTACTTACATACGTTTTCTTAATACGTGGAAGCTAAACTTATCAGCTCTAAAGTAATTAATAGAATATAAGATTGGCTCATCATTTTGATCATAGTGCATTTGTTTTAATACAAGCAGTGCTGTTTCAGGCTCACATTCTAAAATCGGTGAGATTTTCGGGTGGTAACCAATCGGCTCAATATGAGCAACCGCATACGTTATGCGCTTATGCGTGTTATTATGTATCACTGTAAGTAATGATTCTTCATTGTAGCCCGATAAATCCGGCAATATTTCTTTTGCAAGTTTATCAATGCAATATACAACAGGTTCCCCATCCGCTGTACGCACACGCTCAATCATCACTGCATTAAAACCATCTTCACTATTAAACTTCTCTTTTTCTTCTTCGGTTAAAGTTGTTGTAGATGATGATAAAAAGATTGTTCCTGGTGTTTTCCCCACACTAGAAATCATATCTGTAATACTAGAAAGTTGTTCTATTCCAGAAGAAAATAATGGCTTTGCATTTACAAACGTCCCTACACCATGTCTACGAATGACAACATTTTCTTCTTCTAAAATACGCAATGCTTCCCTTAAAGTAGCTCTACTTACGCCAAGTTCTTTCGCTAAATCAAACTCTGATGGCAGCTTTTGTCTTTCTTTGTAAGCCCCATCTTTAATTTTTTCTTTGATGTGATCAATCACCCGTAAATATAGGTGACGACTATCGGATTTTACTGACATAAGACTCCCCCGCATTTCAATTATTCGACCTCTGATGTAAGACTTCTTTTCTCTTTTTTCAACTTACAACATAGTAAACATGACTAATCACTAAAAATAAACACAATTGTCGAATAAATATTAATAATTTTTTTAGATAAAATTTTCACTCTTTACTGCATAAAAAAAACTTTGCACCATAAACATTCCTCTTTTCGAGAAAAAGTTCGGCACAAAGATCCCTTACATCCTTTGTTACACACTTTTCCCCTCATAGTCTAGCAATTCATGGTTGCCAGGTAGAAACTTATGGACCTTATCTCCAAGATTATATGAGGCAGTGATTCTTTTCGAAGTAATCTTACCACTTGCTCTCATACGTGTCAACAAAATTTAACATTTTTCTACAATGAATATCGAACATTTATAAAAAGGCACACTCATAGCATTCGTATTCTAAAGAATTGACTTGAATGTAAGCCCTTTCTTTCTTGTTGAATATAGTATATAACAAAAACGGTATATAAAAAAGCCTAATTGCAAAAACAATTAGGCTTTTTTTAAGAACTTTTTTCTTGTACATCATTAATGAGCACTTCTCTCGGTTTACTACCCTCATATGGACCTACTACACCGTTCATTTCCATTGCATCAATTAGACGAGCAGCTCGCGTATAACCTACTCTAAACCTACGTTGCAACATAGAAACAGACGCTGTTTGCATTTCCACTACGAGCTGAACTGCTTCATCGTATAATTCATCTTCAACTTGCTGCTTTGTCTCAGGGACATCTTGTGGAATCATATCCTCTTGATATTGTGCTTTTTGCTGTCCAATAACATATTCTACAACTCTCTCAACTTCATCATCTGATAAAAATGCACCTTGTACACGAACAGGCTTTGATGCACCAATTGGTATAAATAGCATATCTCCACGACCTAGCAGCTTCTCTGCGCCACCACCATCAAGAATTGTACGAGAATCCGTTTGAGAAGATACAGCGAATGCAATACGTGATGGAATATTCGCTTTAATAACACCTGTAATAACGTCAACCGATGGGCGCTGCGTTGCAATAATTAAATGAATACCAGCCGCACGAGCCATTTGTGCCAAGCGCATTATCGCATCCTCTACATCCGACGAAGCAACCATCATTAAATCTGCTAACTCATCCACAATTACTACAATATACGGTAATTCAGGTTGTTTCGCTTCCGATTGATTATTATGCGCTTTAATATAATCGTTATACCCTTCAATATTCCGCGTACCACTATGAGCAAACAACTCATAACGGCGTTCCATCTCACTTACAACCTTTTTCAAAGCTTGCGATGCTTTTTTCGGATCAGTTACAACTGGTGTTAACAAATGGGGCACACCATTATATACATTTAACTCTACCATTTTCGGATCGATCATCATTAATTTTACTTCATGCGGTTTTGCACGCATTAAAATACTAACTATAATCCCGTTAATACACACACTTTTCCCACTACCTGTCGCACCGGCTACTAGTAAATGGGGCATTTTATTTAAACGGGCCAATACAGCTTCACCTGTAATATCTCGTCCAAGACCAATTAACAACTTCTCTTCTGGATGATTATTAGCCTTAGAGTCCAGCACTTCCCTAAGTGTTACCATAGAAACTTCTGAGTTCGGAACTTCAATCCCTACAGCTGATTTCCCGGGAATAGGCGCTTCAATACGAATGTCTTTCGCAGCTAAAGCAAGCGCTAAATCATCACTTAAACTAACAATTTTACTTACCTTTACTCCCATATCAGGATACACTTCATACTTCGTAACTGCAGGACCTCTGTGTACTTTTGTCACTTTCGCTTTCACACCAAAACTTTGGAATGTACGTTCCAATTTACGAGCATTTTCATAAATTTCCGCATTTTCATTTGTAACTTGCTTATTTTTTGGGAACTTTAATATATCAAGCGAAGGAAGCTTATAATCTTTATTTTCAACATTTGAAAATTGCATCGGTGGGGCACTTGTTTCCGCCTCTAAAGATTCCACAATTTTTTCTCCACGCTTTTTCTTAGGCTCTTCAATAGGTGGAGCTTCTTCAATAAACGGTGAAGTAATTGGATCTGTTACATGTTCTTCTTCCATCCGTTTATCCTCTTCTTCATTTACAGGATAATTCTCAGTGAAATTTGAAATAATGGGGGGATCAATTTGCATCTCTTCCATCGGCTCAATCACTTCTTCTTGCTCCACAGCACGTGCGTGTCTTGAACTTCTTGTTGTTTTTTTCTTTTCTGTTTGTTCAGCCGTTCTTTTAGCTCGCCAATCTTTATAATCCCCTTGCATAACTTGAAATTGACTTCTAAGAATTCTACCCACCGGGGCAAGAACTTCTCCAATATGCTTATTTGTTATACAAAGTATTCCAAGAATAACCAAAATAATTCCAATGATATAGGCCCCTACTTCATCAAATAAGAAGTAACATGTTGCGAACATGAGCGCACCAAACATCCCACCGCCTAAGTGAACGCTATCTGGCCCTTTTTTCATTTCAAGAAAGAAGTTATCTTTCGTACTCACAATAACAGAAGTATTTTGCACTGCTCCATCTTTCGTAAGAAGGTTAAATAATGTAATATGACTGAACATTAATATCGCCAATACAATTAAATAAAAACCGATTAACCGTTTATTTAAAAGGTTCGGCCATCCATGTTTTATAACAAACGAAACCGATAAAGCTATTACACCTAACACACCAATTATGTACCACTCACCAAAGAAGAAGCGAAAAAATAACACAAACGATTTCCCTACAACGCCTAGCTGTAAAATCGTAATGATTGAAAGTGCAAAAAGAGCCAAACCGACGATTTCATAATATAGAGTTGGCTTTATCGTACGTCTTGCCTTTGCCTTCGTCCCTCTTTGCTTTTGTTTTGCCATTTCTTCACCTCGTGTTCTACATATAAATAAGGACAACCTCTAAAAAAACTCTACTTATATGTCTGTTTTCTCTATTCTTTCAGGTCTTTATCTCTTCTATTTTTACACTTCTTGTAAAATGTTAAATAAACAGAAGAAAGCAGCCCCCTACTCATGGCTGCTCAACCGTCTTGTTTTTTATATTATACCATAGCTTCTGAACAAAATCCTTCTTTTTGCTAAAAGGTTATTTTCTGACCAGGCTCATACTCTAAGTAGTGAAATGGATTCGTACTTAACACACGCACAATAGAATAACACCCATGTTCCTCTTCAGAAACCATCAATTCAACACCATGTATATTTACAACTTTTTGACTTTCACATTGCGAATAATCGGCAGGGTATACAAGTTGCTCTGGCATAATTGTATATAGAATCATTGTAGCATCGTTCCTTCTGCATTATCATCTGCGCGAGCCTCTATTAATTCGTTTAGTTTTTGAAGTGCACTCCCAATGCCACCCACATCATCAATAAGACCATACTTCACTGCATCTCCACCAATTACATTCGTCCCAATATCTCGGGTCAAATTCCCTTTCGCAAACATAAGTTCTTTAAAACGATCTTCCGTTACTTTCGAATGTTTCGTCACAAATCGAATGACTCTTTCTTGCATTTTATCCAAATACTCAAATGTTTGCGGCACACCTATAACAAGACCGGTTAAACGAATTGGGTGAATCGTCATCGTCGCTGTTTCTGCAATAAATGAATAATCAGTCGAAACTGCAATTGGTACACCAATCGAATGCCCTCCGCCTAAAACAAGAGATACCGTCGGTTTCGAAAGCGAAGCTACCATCTCAGAAATCGCTAGCCCTGCTTCAACGTCTCCTCCAACTGTGTTTAATATTAAAAGCAAACCTTCAATTTTCGGATTTTGCTCAATCGCGACAATTTGCGGGATAATGTGCTCATATTTTGTTGTTTTATTTTGCGGTGGCAACTGAACATGACCTTCCACCTGTCCAATGATTGTTAAACAATGAATACGTGATTCATTCATTTGCGGCACATTCGTTTGTCCAAGCTGTTGAATTTTCTCCACTATTGAGGCTTCTTTCGGAACTTCTTTCGGCCCAGCTTCTTTTTCTTCATTTGTATAACGATCACATTCTGTCATATCGCATCCCCTTTCACTCGTATATAACTATTATTTCTTAAGTTATAAATTTCATTCGATAGGGTTTAAAAAGAAAAAAGATCACCCGTAAAGGTGATCTTTTTTACACTTCCATAATAATCGGTAAAATCATAGGTTTTCTCTTTGTCTCTTCGTACAAGAACTGCCCTAATAATTCACGAATATTTTGTTTTAACATAGACCATTCAATTGAATATTCTTTAATTGATTGCTCAACAATCATGCGTACAATCTCTGTAGATCGCTCAATTAATGCTTCTGATTCACGAACATATACAAAACCACGTGAAATGATTTCTGGACCAGAGATAATTTTCTTTTCATCTTTACCAAGTGTTACAACAACTACTAATATTCCATCTTGAGATAACATCTTTCTATCTCGAAGAACGATATTACCAACGTCACCTACACCTAATCCATCAATTAAGACATTACCAGCTTGCACTTTACCAACTAAGTTTGCTTCATTATCACCAAAAGCAATTACATCGCCTTTTTCTACGATAAAAATATTTTCTCTTGTAATACCTACATCTTCAGCTAAATATGCATGTGCTTTTTGCATACGAAACTCACCATGTACGGGTACAAAATACTTAGGTTTCATTAAATTTAACATTAGTTTTAATTCTTCTTGACTACCATGACCTGAAACGTGAACTTTTCTTTCACCGTAATAAATAACTTCAGCTCCAGCTCTAAATAACAAATCAATAATTTTCGATACAGATATTTCATTCCCCGGAATTGGAGAAGCTGCAATAATAACAGTATCACCTTTACGAATTGAAATTTGTTTATGAGCTTGCTTCGCCATTCTAGAAAGTGCTGCCATCGGTTCCCCTTGACTACCTGTCGTTAAAATAGCTACCTTTTTCTCTGGGAAGTTGTCTACTTCTTGTAATGAAATAACCATACCTTCTGGAACATCTAAATAACCAAGACGTCTTGCAATGTCTACTACTTTCACCATACTACGTCCTACTACCGCTACTTTTCTTCCTGTTTCGGCAGCCGCGTCAAATACTTGTTGAATACGATGTACGTTCGATGCAAATGAAGCAACGATAATACGACCTTCTGCACCGTAGAACACTTTAGAAATTTCTACACCAACTTCTTTTTCCGAACCTGTATAGCCTGGACGCTCAGCGTTTGTACTATCAGATAATAAGCAAAGTACGCCTTCATTTCCGATTTGTGCCATTTTCCCAAGATCTGCTCCATTATTTCCAATTGGAGTTTGATCAAATTTAAAGTCTCCTGTATACACTACAGCACCTTTTGATGTATGGAAACAAACACCAACAGAATCTGGAATACTATGTGTCGTTCCAAAGAATGACACTGTTGTAGTATTAAACTCTACTGTTGAATTTGAATCGATTGTTTTTAAATCCACACGGCCTAACATGCCCGCTTCACCAAGTTTTTCTTGTATAAGTCCTACCGTTAATTTCGTTGCATACACTGGAATAGATAATTTACGAAGTACATAAACAATTCCACCAATATGATCTTCATGACCGTGAGTAATAAATAAACCTTTTACTCGCTCTTGATTTTCCACTAAGTATGTAATATCAGGAATAACGATATCAATCCCAAACATTTCATCTCCTGGGAACATTAATCCTGCATCTACAATAAAGATTTCAGAATCAATTTCAACACAGTACATGTTTTTCCCGATTTCACCTACTCCACCAAGAGCAAATACTTTAACAGACTCATTCTCTTTTCTCTTCATGTTGTTGCCTGGTTTAAAAATCTTGCAAACACTGATTTCACTAAAATTGTAGAGACACCAGGGGAAACTCTACAACCACCATATATTCACCGTCCAAGACGAATGTCCTTACCGTTATGCGATATCATGTCCTTGTATATTTTTTAAACCAGGTTTCACCTCTCTTTCATTATATAAATCAAATATCTTATTCGATATGATATGAAAATTTAATTAAATTATAATTTCTTCCAATTTTGCTAAGCATACCCGTACTAAGCTACTTAGCCATATTATACCTGATACAAGAAATAGAACACAAGTTAAATTATATGAAAGACTAGATAAGAAGCTAAATTGAAGTTGTAATTTGCGAGGTTTTTTTCCACATACTACCTATTATTTTTTCTACTTATATTAAGATATTAATGGAAAAATATACATGTATGTTCTGTATATAAACATAAGGCACTATTCACTAAAAACACATGATCTCTATAATCAATTTCTAACCAATATTATGCCGTCCCCTTCTTATTACACCTCATTAACTATGCTGTTTTTACCACTCACGTATATTTAATCTAAATAAAAATGACCTAGTTTCACACTAGGTCATTTCTTATTAACGAGGAATAGATTGCATTACAGATTGTAACGTTACTCTTTCTTCTTCTGTTAATGGAAGAAGCGGTAAACGTACAGAACCTACATCTAATCCAACCATTTGTAACGCTGTTTTTACTGGCGTTGGGCTTGGCGCCATAAATAATGAATCCGTTACTCTTACAAGTAATTGATGTAATTTTTGCGCCTTCTTAAACTCTCCCGCTTGGAATGCTGTAATCATTTCTTGCATTTCATTTCCGATAACATGAGATGCTACTGAAACGATACCTTTCGCTCCAACCGCCATAGCCGGTAACGTTAAACCGTCATCACCGCTGTATACTGCAAAGTCGTCCGCTGTTTTTTCAATGATTGCTGTCATTGTTAGTACATCGCCGCCTGCATCTTTAATCGCAACAATGTTTTCTATTTCTGATAAACGAACAACTGTATCAACGGAGATTTGTACAATAGATCGTCCTGGAACGTTATATAGCATAACCGGAAGTGGCGTGCTTTCAGCAATCGTTTTAAAATGCTGATACATTCCTTCTTGACTCGGTTTGTTATAATACGGCGCTACTAGCATAACTGCATCAACACCAACTTCTGTTGCCTTTTTAGTTAAGTCAACAGAGGCATGTGTATTATTGCTACCTGTTCCAGCGATTACGGGCACCCTTTTATCGACAACAGATACGACATGGCGATATAACGCTACTTTTTCTTCTGAAGTTAATGTAGGAGATTCACCTGTCGTTCCTCCTACCACGATTGCTGTTGTACCGTTATCAATTAAATAATTTACCAATTTCGTTGTCTTTGCAAAATCGATATTCCCGTTTATATCAAACGGTGTTACCATCGCAGTTGCAATTGTCCCAAAATCTATCATGGTCTCACTCCTTATTGTTCCAGTTGCTTTTCTTTTGAAAGCTCAAACGCACTATGTAATGCATTTACAGCCTCCACTAAATCAGTTTCTTTTACAAGAACCCAAATTGTCGTATGACTATCTGCCGATTGCAGAATTTGAATACCTTTTTCTGCTAAAGCTGTAACGATTTTCGCAGTAACCCCTGGGATTCCTGCCATTCCAGCTCCAACGATAGATACTTTGGCACAATGCTCTGTCACAATTGGCTCATATCCAAGTTGTTTCAACACTTCGACAGCACGAGCTGATACATTATCATTTACTGTGTAAGCTACACCAGTAGGAGAAATGTTAATTAAATCAACACTAATGCCTTCGTTTGCCATTTCTTTAAATACATGTTGTTGCAAATCATATGCCGTTTCTTTTGCAAGTACTTTAATTTGCGTTACGTTTGATACGTGGGCAATACCTGTAACAGGACGTTCTTCTACATCCTGCCCTTTTGTAGCACCATCGTATGCTGCAATAAGCGTACCTTCGCTATCAGAATACGTAGAACGTACACGAAGCGGTACTTTTGCATGCATCGCAATTTCAACCGCACGTGGATGAACGACTTTTGCACCTTGGTAAGCCATATTACAAATTTCGTTATACGTTACCGTTTGAAGATGACGTGCATCTTTTACAATACGAGGATCCGCAGTCATAACACCTTCTACATCTGTGAAGATATCAATAAATTCAGCATGAAGCGCAACACCTAATGCTGAAGCTGAAGTATCGCTACCTCCGCGTCCAAGTGTTGTCGTATCACCTTTTTTCGTTTGCCCTTGGAATCCTGTAACGACGATTACATCTAGATTTTCTAATTCTTCATGTATACGATCGCAATTCATTTCAACGATTTTCGCATTCGTAAAGTCATCATTTGTTACAAAACCAGCTTGTGCACCATTTAATGCCGCTGCTTTTATACCGTTCTCATTCAACATATTAGAGAAAACAATTGCAGAGATTAACTCTCCACATGATAATAATAAATCTTGCTCACGTTTAGAAATAGTAGATTCCTCTTGATTTACAAGACTTAATAACGTATCCGTTGCATACGGTTCACCTTTACGGCCCATAGCAGATACGACAGTAACTACTTTATATCCAGCAGCTAACGATTTTTTTATATGATGAAGCGCATGCTTACGTCCATTTTCATCACGTACTGATGTGCCACCAAATTTTTGAACAATTATTTTCATATTTTGCACCTTCTCTTAGCCGTTTACACTAATTGTAATTTTACTAAGCGCTCTGCAATTTGAACAGAATTCCATGCAGCGCCTTTTAATAAGTTATCAGATACGACCCAAAGATGGAATCCTTTATCGTTATTTAAATCTTTACGGATTCTTCCAACGAATACTTCGTTTTTACCTACTGCAGTAGCTGGCATTGGATATAACTGCTCTTCTGGATTATCTTGCAGAACAATACCTTCTGCATTTGCAAGTAAGCTCTTTAATTCTGCTACTGTTACGCCTTCTTTTTCTACTTCGATGTAAACAGACTCAGAATGCCCTGATACAACTGGTAAACGTACGCATGTTGCCGCTACTTCTAATTCAGGCATATGCATAATTTTTTTCGTTTCATTAATCATTTTCATTTCTTCAAATGTAAATCCATTATCTTGGAACTTATCAATCTGTGGAATCGCATTAAAAGCAATTTGGTAATGTTTTTTATCACCTGATACAGGTAAAACATTCGCCTTAGCTTCTTCGCCATTTAAGATTGCTTGTGATTGTTCATGAAGTTCTTCAATCGCTGCCGCACCAGCACCTGATACAGCTTGATATGTGGAAACGATTACTCGTTTTAAACCATATTGCTGACGAACTGGCTCAAGAGCTACTACCATTTGAATTGTAGAACAGTTTGGATTTGCAATAATACCATTATGTTCTTTTAAGTCGTTTTCATTTACTTCAGGTACAACAAGTGGCACGTTTTCTGTCATACGGAATGCACTTGTATTATCAACAACAATCGCACCGCGCTTTGCTGCTTCTGGCGCTAATTGTTTCGATACAGATCCACCAGCACTAAATAGTGCGATATCTACTCCTTCAAAACTTTCAGGAGTCGCCTCTTGAACTGTAAATTCTTCACCTTTAAATACAAGTTTCTTACCTGCAGATCGTTTAGATGAAAGTAACGTTAATTTCCCGATTGGAAATTCTCGTTTCTCTAAAGTATTTAACATTTGTTCACCAACTGCGCCGGTTGCTCCAACTACAGCGACATGAAAAGTTTTTTGCTTTTCCATCACTATGCCCCTTTCTAGATACCAATCCTTCTATAACTTAGAATTAGAAGGAGTATACAATACCCCTTCTAATCTTAATAACGTTAATTTTATCATATTCTACAGTAAGAATGATGGTTTCATCAAAAATTGTCCGTTTTTTTTCGTTTTTTAATTCATATATCTGAATTTTTCTACGACAACCGGTTGCAATTGTTTTCCTTGTAGCGCTTCTAATACTGTATCTTCCAGTAGCTCCATACGAGCTACCATTGAGTTCGGTTTTTTCTCTGGTGCGTCTTGGCCGAATGGGACGAAGTAGATGTTTTTTGTGGCCATTAGGCGCATGAGGTTGACTCCATTAAGCCCTAAAGCATCATTCGTCGAAACCGCCAATACGACAGGCTTACCATTTCTCAGCGTCGCTTTTGCTGCCATTAATACTGGAGAATCTGTCATTGCATTTGCAAATTTACTCATCGAATTTCCTGTTAGTGGTGCAATTACCATACAGTCTAATGGAATTTTAGGTCCTAGCGGTTCTGCGCCAACGATTGAATTAATTGCTTTAAATCCTGTTGTTTCTTCAATCTTTTTAATCCACTCTGCTCCCTCACCAAATCTCGTATTTGTTGATTGAACAGTGTAAGAAACAACGGGACGTACTTCTGCTCCCTCAGCAATTAATTTCTCTAAATGAGGCATCACTTCTTCATACGTACAATGTGAACCTGTAAAACCGAATCCAATTCTTTTCCCTTTTAAATTCATTCCCCATTCTCCTTTCTTGCTATTACGTCTTCTGCTAATAACTGAGAAAGAACGTTCGCTAAAATTTGTCCTGCTGTTTTCGGAGCAACAATCCCTGGCAATCCAGGTGCTAATAGCGCTTTAACTCCTCTTTTTTCTGCGTATCTAAAGTCGGTACCACCTGGTTTAGAAGCTAAATCAATTACTAACGTATGAGCTGGCATTTTTGAAATAACATTCGCTGTCACAACGAGATGTGGAATTGTGTTAATCACAATATCCATATTTCCTACTTCTTTCTCAATGTTTTGCATATGAAAAGGAGAAAACATCATCTCTGTAATACGTGCAATATGTTCCGATCGTCTTGCTCCAACTTTGACGTGGGCTCCTAATGATTGAAATGCTCTGGCAACACTCATCCCTGTTCTACCAAATCCTAAAACCATTACATTGGACCCATGAATTGTATAGTCGGTATGTTGAATTACCATCATTAATGTGCCTTCTACTGTCGGAATAGAATTGTAGATTGCCACATCATCACGATCAAATAATTTAACAAGTTTTCGGTTTGTAGTAGATACGAGATTTTCCAAGTAAGGCGTACCAATACCTGAATATATAGTAAAGTGTTCTGGTGTATTTTCAATTTGTTCTTTCGTTATAGAAACTTTTTCATTTGAAAAAATAGTATCTACTTCTCCTTTGGCATTTGTACCTGCAACTGGCAAAATGATTGCATCTACAGAAGTAAAATCTAAATTTTGTATACTTTCTTTTGCTGCCCCTGTGAAGCCATGATCCAACTGATCAAACCCTATCAATGAAAGTTTCGCATCCAATTCAACTAGTTTACGAATTACTTCTAGCTGTCTTGCATCTCCTCCTATGACAGCAATATGCATCTCAGTCAACATTCCCTAATTCACCTTCTTTTTCTGTCATTTATAAGAAAAGTGCCTACTTTTTCTTTTTCCTCCACATCATATGTAATGTACGAGTTTGAGGTGATTGAAAAACAAAAAGCACATATGATTTATCAGCTTTATATATACAAAAAAAAGACGGCCGAAATGGCCATCTTTCACTCCGAATTTGAATGGTCAGATATATCACAAAGTATCATGTCATGCCCCACTTTCTTAATATCTCTCCATTCCACCCTTACCTCTTGTTGTCCTTTTTTAAAACCTCCCCATTTTGTAACAGGTATGATAAGCGCTTGTATTTGTCCATCGCTCTCATTAATTTCTAAATCTAGATGCCCTAAAATCCCCATTTTTTCCGCTCTTTCTAAATCTACAATTTCTTTACCACTTAATTCACTTAATCGCATACACTCTCCCCCTACCGAATTTTCAATTTAAGTTATCCATTATTAGTACCTATTCTGTATGTCTAAAAAAAATAACCGTATCTCATTTAAAAGAGATACGGTTATTTTCGAGTACATCACAAAAATCAATTATAGTTTTATTCCTTTTGGAAGTTTTCCATCTGGACTAATAAGTGCAGCAGAGAATTCATCCGTAAACATATTGCGGATTAACTCATCTACATTTTGTTTTGTTACAGTGTTTACACTTTCAATAATCTCATCAAGTGAACGATGCTTACGAAGCAGCAATTCATTTTTACCGTTACGGCTCATACGACTATTCGTACTTTCTAAACTTAACATTAAGTTTCCTTTTAATTGCTCTTTACTATTCATAAGCTCTTTTTCTGTAATACCTGTATTCTTCAATGTTTCTAGTGTTTCTTGCATCGTTTCATACAGTGTATCTAATTGTTGGCTACCTGTTCCACCGTACAGTGTTAACATACCTGTATCTTCATAAGAAGAGTGGTAAGAAAATACCGAGTAAGCTAACCCACGTTGCTCACGTACTTCTTGGAATAAACGGCTACTCATACTACCGCCTAAAACGTTATTTAATACGATTAAGTTATAAATATCTTCGTGTCCCATTTGTAAGCCTTTATATCCTAAACATAAATGAGCTTGTTCTGTTTCTTTTTTACGTGCTACCTTATTAAAATGGAAAATTGGGCTATGTACTTGTTCACGGTTTGTTGTTCCTTCATAACTACCGAAATATTGCTCTACTGTTTGTAAAAATGCTTCATCAATATTTCCTGCAACTGAAACAACTACATTTTCAGGTGTATAATGATCTTTTATATATTGACGTAGTGTATCACCTGTAAACGTATCAAGCGTTTCTTCTGTTCCTAAAATAGGATATCCAAGCGGATGCGTTTCATATGTCGCTTTCGTTAACATATCATGCACAATATCATCTGGAGCGTCTTCGTACATTTTAATTTCTTCACATACGACATTCTTCTCTTTTTTCAGTTCTTCCTCATCAAATGTTGAATTAAAGAACATATCTGCTAAAACATCTAAAGCATATTTAGCATGCTCATCTAACACTTTTGCATAGTAACATGTATATTCTTTTGAAGTAAAAGCATTTACTTGCCCACCAATGCTATCAAATGATTCCGCAATTTCGCGCGCACTACGTGTTTCCGTCCCTTTAAAGAACATATGCTCTAAAAAGTGGGAAATCCCGTTATTTTTTTCATTTTCATTTCTTGATCCTGCATGGATCCAAATACCAATCGCAACCGATCTTACAGTTGGTATGTTCTCCATAACTATTCTTACACCATTTTTACAAGTATATTTTTTAATCAAAAACTTTCCTCCTACTACCAGTTTCTCTAAATTAACGCTATTATTTAATGATAACAAGTTTAAGGATGAATGTCATGCAAATGTATTTAATCCACACGTTTTTCATCCAGTAATTCTGTTATATTCCCCACTCTATATCCTTGTTCCTTCAATTTTGTAATCATTGTATCTAATGCTTCTGCTGTAGATGAAGTAGGGTGCATTAATACAATGGCACCTGAATGTATTTTTCTCATTACTCTCTGCAATAATACGTCTGGCTCTGGTCGCTTCCAATCAATCGTATCTACTGTCCACATAATCGTTCCCATTTGGAAATCATCTGCAATTTGTACGACTTCATCTCGAAAACTTCCACTTGGCGGGGCAAACCATCTTACTTTTTGATTCGTGGCTGCTTCTATCATTCGATTTGTTTTTTGTAACTGTTCTCGTATTTCATCAGACGATAATGTTTTCATATTAGGATGTGTGTAAGAGTGATTTCCAACTTCTTGATTTGCATCGACAATCATTTTTGCAAATCGTAAATTTTCTTTCACCCAACGTCCTTCCAAAAAGAAAGTTGCCTTCACATCATGTTTTTTCAATATCTCTAATATACGAGGCAAATACTCATTTCCCCATGCCACATTTATTGTTAATCCAACCATCTTTTTATTTGGATGTCCCCTGTAAATTGGGGCTGGTGATAAATCTGCTAAATGGACACTCGGTGATACTTCCTTGAATTCAAGATGTTTTTGATCAAATTTCTTTAGCTTCTTCATATTGTTATAGGATGCTTCAATATCGACTTGTCTTCCATTATATCCAGGTGTTGCTTTCCATATCTTATCAATGATCGCATTTTGAGGTGCAATCTCATATTGTTTTGCATGTTTTTGAATTTCTTCATACAAGTTATCCTGTGCAAAAACGGAATAAGAGCCTAAACTGACATATAAAAAAAATACACATATGTATGCCAATATACGAACTTTCATATAAACCCTCCCATTAACTAAATAAAAAATATTTTTCTTCTTATCTTTGTTAATTTGAGCGTTATAATGAAAACTATACCTATACTGACATAAAAATATGTGTACATCATGTTTTTTACATAACAAAAAAGCCAGTTGAACTGGCTTTTACTTATTGCTGCTCTTGTTTGTTTTCTTCTTTAGCAGCTTCTTTTTCTTGCTCTTCTTTTAGCAATACTTTTCTAGATAGATTTACGCGACCTTGCTTGTCAATCTCGATAACTTTAACTGTAATTACATCACCGATTTTCACAACGTCTTCTACTTTACCTACACGCTCAAGCGCAAGTTCAGAAATGTGAACTAATCCATCTTTACCGCTGAATAATTCAACGAAAGCACCGAATTTCTCAACACGTTTCACTTTTCCTTCGTAGATTTCACCTACTTGTACTTCGCGAACGATATCTTCGATAATTTTCTTAGCTTTGTCATTCATTTCTTGATTTATTGAAGAAATAAATACTGTACCATCTTGCTCGATGTCAATTTTAACTCCAGTTTCTTCAATAATTTTATTAATTTGTTTACCGCTCGGTCCAATAACGTCACGGATTTTATCTGGGTTAATTGTCATTGTAATAATCTTTGGAGCGTAAGCTGATAATTCAGTACGTGGCTCTGCAATAACAGATAGCATATGATTTAGAATGTGCACACGACCAACTTTCGCTTGTTGTAATGCCTCTTCTAAAATTTCACGAGATAAACCATCGATTTTAATGTCCATTTGCAGTGCAGTTACACCTTGTGCTGTACCTGCTACTTTAAAGTCCATATCACCTAAATGATCTTCCATACCTTGAATATCAGATAAAATTGTGTAATGCTCACCAGATTTAACTAGACCCATTGCAATACCAGCAACTGGAGCTTTAAGTGGAACACCAGCATCCATCATTGCTAAAGTACTACCACAAATACTTGCCTGTGAAGTAGAACCATTTGATTCTAACACTTCAGATACAAGACGTACTGTATATGGGAAATCTTTTTCAGATGGAATTACAGGCTCAAGAGCACGTTCTCCTAGTGCACCGTGACCAATTTCACGACGACCTGGTCCACGCATCGGTCTTGTTTCACCAACACTAAACGATGGGAAATTGTAATGGTGCATGAATCTTTTTGATTCTTCTACACCAAGACCATCTAAAATTTGCACATCGCCTAAAGCGCCTAATGTACAAATACTTAATGCTTGTGTTTGTCCACGTGTGAATAAACCAGAACCGTGTGTACGAGATAAAATACCAACCTCTGATGCTAAAGGACGAATTTCATCACCTTTACGGCCATCTGGGCGGATTTTTTCAACTGTAATAAGACGACGTACTTCTTCTTTTACAATTTTATATAAAATCTCATTTACTTGTCCTAATGTGTCAGCGTCAGCTTCCTCAGCTTCGTAATGCTCAATTACACGCTTTTTCACTACGTTGATTGCATCTTCACGTGCATGTTTCTCATGTACTTGAATTGCAGAATGCATATCCTTCTCAGCCATCTCACGTACAGCTTGGTTAAGATCAGCATCAACTTCATATAGTTTTATTTCTAATTTCGCTTTACCTACAGCTTGTACAATCTCTTCTTGGAATGCAATTAGACGTTTAATTTCGTCATGTCCAAACATAATTGCTTCTAACATTGTTTCCTCAGGTACTTGATCTGCTCCTGCTTCAACCATGTTAATTGCATCTTTTGTACCAGCTACAACAAGGTGAATATCACTTTGTTCTTGCTGTTCTACTGTTGGATTAATAACGAATTCGCCATTAATACGACCAACTGTTGCACCAGCGATTGGACCTTCAAATGGAATATCTGAAATCGATAACGCTAATGAAGAACCAAGCATAGCTGCCATTTCAGAAGAACAATCTTGATCAACACTCATTACAATGCTGACAACTTGTACTTCGTTACGGAAACCATCTGCGAAAAGCGGACGAATTGGACGGTCGATTAAACGACTTGCCAAAATTGCTTTTTCACTTGGACGACCTTCACGTTTAATAAAACCGCCTGGAATTTTTCCGACTGCATATAAACGCTCTTCATAGTTTACTGTAAGTGGGAAGAAATCTACATTTTTAGCCTCTTTTGATGCAGTTGCTGTAGATAGAACCGCTGTATCGCCATATCTTACTAATACTGCCCCGTTCGCTTGTTTTGCAAGCTGACCAGTTTCAACTGTTAGCTGGCGACCAGCTAAATCTATCGAGAAGACTTGCTTTTCTTGACTCATTTAAGTACCCCTCTCAATTTAAAGTATTCAATTCTTCTATGTAAATGGATAGTATATCACAATATTCTACCTCTAGTATTGCCGAAAATTAAGTAAGCTATAAAGCGTAGAAGATATATTTTTACCTAACAAAAAAGCGGGAATATTCCCGCTTCTTTGACTATCGACGTAAGCCAAGCTTTGTGATTAATTCACGGTAACGTGTGATATCGCTATTACGAAGGTAAGTTAGTAAGTTACGACGTTTACCAACCATCTTTAATAGACCACGACGTGAATGATGATCTTTCTTGTGAGTACGTAAGTGCTCGTTTAGAGTGTTAATTTGCTCCGTTAGGACAGCAATTTGAACCTCTGGAGAACCAGTATCAGTCTCATGAGTTCTAAATTGTGCAATGATTTCATTTTTACGTTCTTGTGTTAAAGCCATCCTATTTCACCTCCTATTAATTAAACCCCCAATTACCGAGCAAGCGTCGGTGAGTCGCAATGCCAAGCAATGGTTGTCATAAAGTACATAACATAGAATACTACTTTTCATTTGAAAAAGCAAGTATATTCTTTTCACTCGCAAAATATTCTTGTGCTGTTTTCTTATCTTTTGCGATTTGTTCAACTAGCTCATCAATACCATTGAATTTCTTCTCTTCTCTTATACGCATATGCCACTCAACTGTAACACTTTGATCATATATGTCTTTGTTGAATTCAAATAAGTGTACTTCAATAGATAATTGACGCTCATTTTCTTTAAAAGTTGGTTTATATCCAATATTACATACACCATCGTACCATTCATCGTGAACTTTTAATCTCACTGCATAAACACCTACAGGTGGCAATAAATACTCATCACTTAAACCTACATTAGCGGTTGGAAAACCAATTTGTCGTCCACGTTTATCGCCATGTACAACCGTTCCTCCCACTGTATAGGCTCTACCTAAAATAGATGGAATTTGTTCCATTTCACCATTTCGAATTAACTTTCGTAATGCTGTAGAACTTACCTTCTCTTCTTGAAATTCAACTTTTTCAATCACAGTTTGTGTAAACTCCCCTCTTGCATGAAATGGTAAAGTCTCCATCTTCCCTTTTCCTAAACGTCCATATGAATAATCAAACCCTGCTACTACATGCTTTACATTTAAACCAATAATATAATCATCTACAAATTGCTGTGGCAATAAACCTGCAAACGATTCATCAAATTTAATAACATATAATATATCGATTCCTAAGTTTTCGACTATTTTTTCTTTATCACGCATCGGTGTAATATACTCCACATGCGCTTCCTTTTTCCCTAAAACAACAGATGGATGGGGATGAAATGTCATAACTGCACTTTTATATCCGCGTTCATCCGCTATTTGTTTCGCAGTTCGAATCACACACTGATGCCCTAAATGAATGCCATCAAAAAATCCTAATGCCATTACAGTAGGTGGTAATTCTAATTTATTTTGTTCATGTGGATGAGTTAAATGAATAAGTTTCACGCTTGAATTCACCTTTTTCTGTAATAATCCTTCCAATAATTCATTATAGCTTTAGTTCTTGATTATTCACAAGTACTTTCATTGGCTTTAGCATACCAGGGTGTTTTGGATGATGCTCATAAATTGCTAAGCAACGGTCATTTTTATCAAATACTGTAATGAATGGTGCTGTTATTTCTAATTCATTCTTTAAGAACATACCATTTTTTATTTTTTCTGCTTGCTTTTCATCTACAACCATTTTTGGGAATTTACTTAACGCTTCATCAATTGAAATGAAGATAGACTCTACTGTTCCATTTTGCACGTTTTCTTCAATTTCTTCAAATGATATGCAATCTTCTAGTAAAAATTCACCAGATGCCGTTCTTACAAGATGGGACATGTGTGATGGAAAACCTAGTTTTTCACCAATCATTACTGCTAGCGTTCTTACATATGTCCCTTTACTACACGTTACACGGAAACGGAATGAAATGTTTTCCCCTTCAAACATTTCACGGTCATCAAGTAATACGAATTCATGAATTGTAATGGTACGAACTGGACGTTCAACTTCTTGTCCCGCTCTTGCATATTCATATAATTTTTTTCCGTTAACTTTTACAGCTGAAAACATTGGAGGCATTTGTTCAATCGTACCTGTTAATGCTGCGAGAACTCCTTCTACTTCCTTACGAGTAATACTACGATCTACATTTGTCGTTTCAACAACTTCACCAGAAGCATCTTCAGTTGTTGTTGAAAATCCTAATGTTACTTCACCTTCATATGTTTTTGTTTCACTCGTTAAAAACTGTGCAATCTTCGTTGCTCGTCCAACACAAATCGGTAATACCCCTGTTACATCTGGATCTAATGTTCCCGTATGACCAATTCGTTTCTCACGTAATATCTTTCTTAATTTAAATACACAATCATGTGATGTCATGCCTTTTGGCTTATGTAATAATACTACACCTTCCATATATGTTCACCTCATCATAATTCTTTCATAATAATTATCCAAACTTATTTTTCATTGAAAAAATGGATAGACAAATGTCTATCCATTATTCTTCACGTTTACCGTCTTTATTAATTTCATGTAAAAGTGTATCAATTCGATGACCATATCCGATAGACTCATCAAATTCGAAAGAAATTTCCGGTGTTTTACGAAGACGAATACGTTGGCCGATTTCTGAACGAATGAAGCCTTTTGCCTTCGCTAAACCTTTTAATGTACTTTCTTTCTGTTCATCGTCACCTAAAACAGAAATATACACTTTAGCGATTTGTAAATCTCCACTCACTTGCACATCTGTTACTGTAACAAATCCGACACGTGGATCTTTAATTTTACGACTGATAATGTCGCCTAATTCTTTTTTCATTTGCTCGCCTACACGGTTTGCACGTAATTTCATAACTCTTCACCTCATTCAGTACCATTCCAATTGTGTTATCGTACGTTCAATTTCAGGAAATGAATCGATGTACTCAAGTACACGATTCATTTCTTTTTCACAGATAACACGATTTGAGGATACGGAAACAATTGCAATTTCTGTACGTTGCCATACATCTTGATGCCCTACTTCTGAAACAGCTACGTTATAACGCTGCTTCACACGAGTGAGCACCCTTTGCAAAATTGCTCGTTTCTCTTTTAAAGAATGCACATCGTAAATCATACACTCGAATGAGAGTGAAGCGATAATCATCGCTTCACTTCTTCCATAATGTATGCTTCAATGATGTCCCCTTCTTTAAGATCATTATATCTCTCAATTGTAATACCACACTCATAGTTTTGTGCAACTTCTTTTACGTCGTCTTTGAAACGTTTTAACGTATCAAGTTGTCCTTCGAAGATTACTACGCCATCACGGATAATACGAACGCCACTATCACGTGTGATTTTACCGTCTATTACGTAACAACCTGCGATTGTTCCAACTTTTGTTACTTTGAACGTTTGGCGTACTTCCGCTTGACCGATTACTTTTTCTTCGAATTCTGGATCCAGCATCCCTTGCATTGCTGATTCGATTTCTTCGATTACTTTATAGATAATACGGTGTAAACGAACATCAACGTTCTCTAATTCAGCTGTACGCTTCGCATTCACATCAGGGCGTACGTTAAATCCAATTACAATTGCATTAGATGCAGAAGCTAAAATAATATCAGATTCTGTAATCGCACCTACACCAGTGTGAATGATTTTTACTTTTACGCCTTCAACATCGATCTTACGAAGTGATGCAGCCATTGCTTCAACAGAACCTTGTACGTCTGCTTTCACAATTAAGTTAATTTCTTTTACATCGCCCTCTTGGATTTGTTGGAATAAATCTTCAAGGCTTAATTTAGATTTTTCACCACGTTGAGCAACTAACGCTTCTTGTGCACGTGATTCACCGATTTGACGAGCTTTCTTCTCATCAGCGAATGCCATGAAACGATCTCCCGCTTGTGGTACTTCATTTAAACCTGTAATTTCAACAGGAGTTGATGGACCAGCAACTTTTACTCGACGACCAATATCACTTACCATTGCACGAACACGACCGAATGATGTTCCAACAACAATTGGATCTCCAACTCGAAGTGTACCGTTTTGAACAAGTAATGTCGCGATAGTTCCTTTACCTTTATCAAGCTGCGCTTCAATTACAGTACCAGTTGCATAGCGATTTGGATTTGCTTTATATTCTTCTACTTCACTCACAAGAAGAATCATTTCTAGCAAGTTGTCAATTCCCTCGCCTTGAATTGCAGAGATTGGTACGAAAATTGTGTCTCCGCCCCATGCTTCTGGAACCAATTCATATTCTGTTAATTCTTGCATTACGCGATCAGGATTTGCCGCTGGTTTATCCATTTTATTCACAGCAACAATAATTGGTACTCCAGCTGCTTTCGCATGGCTAATTGCTTCCACTGTTTGTGGCATAACACCGTCATCAGCTGCAACAACAAGAATTGTAATATCCGTTACTTGTGCCCCACGAGCACGCATCGTTGTAAATGCTGCGTGACCAGGCGTATCTAAGAATGTAATTTTCTTATCGTTTACTTCAACTTGGTATGCACCAATATGCTGAGTAATCCCACCAGCTTCGCCAGCAGTTACTTTTGAATTACGAATAGAGTCAAGTAAAGTTGTTTTACCATGGTCAACGTGTCCCATAATTGTAACAACAGCTGGACGCTCTTTTAAGTTTTCTTCATCATCTTGCTCATCGATGAATGTTTCGAATTCAGTTTCACTTACAACTACTTCTTCTTCTACTTCAATACCGTAATCAGTAGCAATTAACTCAATTGTATCTTTATCTAAGTCTTGGTTAATTGTTGCCATAATTCCTAGCATGAAGAGCTTCTTAATAATTTCAGACGGCTCTTTGCTTAATTTTTTAGCAAGCTCACCCACTGTAAGGCTTCCAGAGAAAGTAATTTTATCTGGTGTTTCTACAATTTGCGTTTGTTGTCTTCCAGCAAAGTTATCTTGACGCTTGTCTTCGTTATCTTTGCCTTTTTTCTTCTTCTTATTACTGTTCTTTTTACTGCGAACAACTTTCTCTTCTACTTCAAACTCATCTGCAACAGAAGGTTTTTCTTCTTGGTACTCATTATCTAATTTGTTTACTACTTCATCGTCTAACATTGTCATATGATTCGAAACCTCGATATTCATTTCTTTTAGTTTTGTCATAAGATCTTTACTTGAGATATTATGTTGTTTTGCATATTCATGCACTCGAATTTTACTCATACCTTCACCCCCGGTAATTTGTATCGAGCATGCTACGCAGCTTTTTCGCAAAGCCTTCATCTAACACAGCTACAACGACTCGCTCATCTCTCCCAATCGCATGCCCTAATTGTTGTCGATTTTCGACCTTTCTCATTGGTACGTTGTAATACGTTGTTTTATCCGTCATGCGTTTTGTTGTATTCACTGACGCATCTTCAGATAGCAACACAAGCTTTGCTTTGCCACTTCGTACTTCTTTTAAAACAAGTTCTTCACCCGAAATAATTTTCCGAGCCCGGTTTGCTAGTCCTAAAAACGATTTCCAATCGGACACTTATTTCGACTCCTTCTCAACAAGCTCAAGAAGCTCTTCGTATAGAGAACCGTCGATTTTCGCTTTTAGATGATGTTCCAAAACATTTTTCTTTTGAGCTTGAAGAATACTTTCTTTATCTTTTGATAAATAAGCACCTCGTCCTGATTTCTTTCCAGTTAAATCAATGGACACTTCTCCCTCTTTGGAACGAACAATGCGAACGAGCTCTCGTTTTGATTTCATTTCTTGCGTTGCAACACATTTTCGTAACGGAACTTTTCGATTGCTCATACTCATCACCTCTATTCGATTTCGTCTTCAACTGAATCGAATCCGAATGCGATTACGCTATCTTCTTCTGTTACAATACCTAGTTGTTTCGCATCAGACTCACTCTTAATATCAATTTTCCAACCTGTTAATTTAGCTGCAAGACGCGCGTTTTGTCCACGCTTACCGATAGCTAATGAAAGTTGGTGGTCTGGAACAACAACAGTTGTTGCTTTTTCTTCTTCATCTACAAGTACTTTAACAACTTGTGATGGGCTTAAAGCATTTGCAACATATTCTACTGGATCATTTGACCAGCGAACGATGTCAATCTTTTCACCTTTTAATTCATCTACAATGCGTTGTACACGTTGTCCTTTCGGTCCTACACAAGAGCCTACTGGATCAACATCAATGTTCTCTGCATGTACAGAAATTTTAGAACGATCGCCTGCTTCACGTGCCACAGAACGAATTTCAACAGTTCCATCATAAATCTCAGGAACTTCCATTTCGAATAAACGTTTTAAAAGACCAGGATGTGTACGTGATACGTAAATTTGTGGTCCCTTCGTTGTTTTTTCTACTTTCGTAATGAATACGCGAATGCGATCATGTGGTTTGTATTGTTCGTTTGGCATTTGCTCACTTACAGGTAATAAAGCTTCTACTTTCCCTAAGCTTACATAGATGAAACGAGCATCTTGACGTTGTACAATACCAACCATGATGTCTTCTTCACGGTCACTAAACTCCGAGTAAATAACACCACGCTCTGCTTCACGCACTCGTTGTGTTACAACCTGTTTTGCAGTTTGTGCTGCAATGCGGCCGAAATCTTTTGGTGTTACTTCAATTTCTAGTACGTCACCATCTTGATAGTTTGGATTAATTTGTCTTGCTTCTTCCACAGAAATTTCAAGACGTGGATCAAACACATTATCAACAACGTCTTTACGTGCTAAAACTTGAATTGTTCCCACTTCTGGGTTAAAGCTCACACGAACGTTTTGTGCTTGGTTAAAATTGCGTTTATAAGCAGAGATTAATGCTGCTTCAATCGCATCAATAATAATATCTTTGCTAATTCCTTTTTCTGACTCTAATACGAGCAAGGCATCTAACAACTCAGTGCTCATGAAGATCCCCCTTCTAACTAAAACGTAACAGCAAGTCGCGCATTTGCAACTTTATCCATTGGAATTTGGATTTCTTTTTTACGTGTTTTAATTGTTAATAATAGTGTAATTGTAGTACCATCGTAGGAAAGTAGCTTTCCTTCAAACATTTTTTCACCATCAATCGGCTCATATGTTTTAATTGCCACTTGTTTTCCTACCGCTTGCTGGAAGTCTTTCTCTTTCTTTAATGGGCGTTCTGCTCCAGGAGATGATACATCCAAAAAGTAAAGATGAGGAATTGGATCCTCTTTATCTAAAGCTTCGCTTAAACGTTCACTTACCGCACCGCATTCTTCAATGTCGACTCCCTTTTCAGAATCGATGAATACGCGTAAGAACCAGTCCTGTCCTTCTTTCACATACTCTACATCTACAAGTTCAAGATTTAACTCTTCAACGATCGGCTGCGCAAATGCTTCTACAACTTCTGTGACTTTCTTATCCATAAACAGCCTCCTTCCTGCCGCCATGTACCATTTACAAGAAAAGATTCCGTCCATAAAAACGGTCTATCTTATTCTTTCTCGTTAGCTAACAAAAGCCCCTGCCGTTAAGCAGGGAATATCTGTCTTAGTATTACCAAATTTAAGAAGTAAAACTTGTAACAAAATATGTATATACGACAGAAATTTCTTACCTCTCTACATCAATAAAACGTAGATAGTAACACGAAAGAGTGGGTTTCCCCACTCTTTTTTTCACACAATATACATGACATGGTTATCTCGGTTAATAGTATACCATAGCAAATACTGATTTGCAAAGACTTTTCCTACCTACTAGAACAGTGATAATTGGTTTTGATCAGGTAGATCACCTAAGCAACCTTGACTATCTAAATACTCAATAATCGTTTTAGAAACCTTACTGCGCTGCTGTAAATCTTCTTTTGATAAGAAATCTCCATTTTTACGAGCTTCTACGATACTTAAAGCTGCGTTTGTACCAAGACCAGGCACCGCATTAAATGGAGGAATTAATGAGTCTCCATCAATAATGAATTCTGTTGCATGCGAGCGATATAAATCAACCTTTTGGAATGAGTATCCACGCTCACACATTTCAAGTGTCATTTCTAGTACCGTTAATAAACTCTTCTCTTTCGGTGCTGCATCTAATCCTTTTTGCGCAATTTCATCAATCTTTACACGTATAGATGCTGAACCTTTTGCCATCGCCTCTACATCAAAGTCATCTGCACGAACCGTAAAGTATGCCGCATAGAATAAAAGTGCAAAATGTACTTTAAAATATGCGATACGTACAGCCATAAGTACGTAAGCAGCCGCATGGGCTTTAGGGAACATGTATTTAATCTTCTTACATGAATCAATATACCAACCTGGTACATTATTACTTTTCATGTCCTCTTCCCATTCTTCCGGTACACCTTTACCTTTACGAACCGACTCCATAATTTTGAAGGCTAATGATGGATCTAAACCTTGATAGATTAAATATACCATGATGTCATCACGACAACCGATAACTTCACTCAGCGTACATGTACCGTTATAAATTAACTCGTTTGCATTACCGAGCCATACGTCCGTACCATGTGATAGTCCAGAGATTTGGACTAACTCTGAGAATGTCGTTGGTTTTGTCTCTTCTAACATTTGTCTTACGAATTTCGTACCGAATTCCGGTATACCAAGTGTACCTGTTTTACAGTTAATTTGTTCTTCCGTTACTCCTAATGATTCCGGACCTGAGAAAATCTTCATTACTTCCGGATCATCTGTTGGGATTGTTTTCGGATCAATACCACTTAAATCTTGTAACATACGAATAACTGTCGGATCATCGTGTCCTAGTATATCAAGTTTCAATAAATTATCATGAATTGAGTGGAAATCAAAGTGTGTCGTTCTCCACTCAGCCCCTATTGAATCTGCCGGATACTGTATTGGTGAGAAATCAAAGATGTCCATGTAATCTGGCACAACGATAATACCACCTGGATGCTGTCCAGTTGTACGTTTTACACCGGTACACCCTGCTACTAAGCGGTCAATTTCTGCATTTCGTATCGTTAAATTATGATCATTTGCATAACCTTTTACATATCCATAAGCCGTTTTTTCTGCAACTGTACCAATCGTTCCTGCACGATATACATAATCTTCACCGAACAGTATTTTCGTATAGTTATGGGCACGTGGTTGGTATTCGCCGGAGAAGTTCAAATCGATATCGGGTACCTTATCTCCTTTAAATCCAAGGAACGTTTCGAACGGAATATCATGTCCATCTTTTACATATGAAACATTACATGTTGGACATTCTTTATCTGGTAAATCAAAACCAGAACCTACCGAGCCGTCATTAAAGAATTCTGATTGCTTACACTTCGGACATACATAATGTGGTGGTAATGGATTTACTTCTGTAATTTCCATCATCGTTGCAACGAATGATGAACCTACAGATCCACGCGAACCTACTAAATATCCGTCTACTAACGATTTTTTCACCAGCTTATGTGAAATTAAATAAATTACAGCAAATCCATGTCCGATAATACTTTTTAATTCTTTTTCCAATCGGGCTTCTACGATTTCTGGTAGCTCTTCCCCATAAATGCTACGCGCCATTTTATAACTCATATCACGCGTTTCATCATCAGCACCTTCAATTTTCGGTGTGTATAAATCATCTTTTACTGGATGAACATCACCAATTAATGACGCAACCTTTTGTGTATTCGTTACTACAATTTCTTTCGCTTTGTCTTCACCTAAAAATGAAAAACACTCTAACATCTCATCTGTTGTACGGAAATGTACCGGCGGTAATGAATGTCGATTTAACGGATTTGCTCCGCCCTGCGAACTCACTAAAATTTTACGATACATAGCATCCTCTTGATCTAAATAATGCACGTTCCCTGTAGCGACAACCGGTTTATCTAACGTCTCACCCAGTTTTACTAAGTTAGAAATAATTGTTTTTAATTGTCCTTCATCTCGAACAAGTTCACGTTCTACTAAATGACGTAACACCTCTGGAGGCATTACTTCAATGTAATCATAGAATTGCGCAATTTCTTCTACTTCTTCAGGTGCTTTTTGCATCATTGCCTCAAACACTTCACCTTTATCACAAGCCGTTCCTACTAAAATTCCTTCACGATATTTTTTTAATAGTGACCTTGGTACACGTGGCACACGGTAAAAATAATTCAGGTGAGAATATGAAACAAGTTTATATAAATTTTTCAATCCAACATCTGATGTAGCAAGTAATGTCATATGACTTGGACGCCCACGTTTATACGCATCCCCTTGTCCCATACTATCATTTAATTGATCATGATATTCAAATCCCTTTTCAATTACATCTTTTAGCATTTTCACAAGTAAGTATCCCGTTGCTTCAGTATCATAAATCGCACGGTGATGTTGCGTTAATTCAATATCAAGCTTTTTACACATCGTATTTAATCGATGGTTTTTCATTTCCGGGAATAAGAACCGCGCAAGTTCTAACGTATCAATAACAGGGTTATTCGTTTTTGCTAGCCCTGCCTTTTTAAAACCTACGTTAATAAAGCCCATATCAAAGCTTGCGTTATGAGCAACAAGTGTATGGTCACCCATCCATTCCTCAAACTTTTTAAACACTTCGTCCACTTCTGGTGCATCAGTTAACATATCATCTGTAATACCTGTTAATTCAATAATCGTCGCAGATAATGGTTGATGCGGATTTGCGAAAGATTCAAAACGATCAATGATTTCGCCACCTTTTATCTTTACCGCAGCTAACTCAATGACTGTATCGTATACAGCTGATAAACCTGTCGTCTCAACGTCGAAAACAACATACGTTTCCTCTGCAAGTAAACGATGCGCTTCGTTATATGCGATCGGTACACCATCATTAACTAAATTTGCCTCTACACCGTATATAACTTTAACCCCAGCCTTTTTACCCGCAGAGTATGCTTCTGGGAAAGACTGAGCAACAGCATGGTCTGTAACTGCAATAGCCTCATGTCCCCATTTACCAGCTTGAGCAACAAGCCTAGAGACAGGCGTAACAGCGTCCATTTGACTCATTGGGGTATGAAGGTGAAGCTCTACACGTTTTTCACCTTCTGGCGCCTTATCTTTACGAGATGGTCCTGTTATTTCATTAATATCGTTTGCAATCATTACTAAATCTCGAACAAATGTATCATTTTGAACAGAACCACGTGCTTTCACCCACATTCCTTTTCTCAAGGATTGCAGCATTGGAATATCTTCTTTGTCACGCGAAAACATTTTAATCATAATAGAATCCGTATAGTCTGTTATTTTTAAAGTTAATAACGTACGCCCACTACGAAGCTCTTTTGTTTCTACATGGAATACATACCCTTGAACCGTTTTTCTTCGTTCTTCATCTTGAATTTCTCGCATCGGTGTAATCTCTTCATCTGGCTTAATAAGATATCCGAGTACAACCGGTCCTTCATGCACAACGCTACTTTCTTCAGCTTGCTTCTTCGCCATTTCTTCCATAGCTTGTATTACACGCTCACGGTCTTCTTGCTGAGTTTGCTCACGAAACTTTTGCATTTCTTCTGCATTTTGCTTTATATGTGTGTCTAACTGAAAACGTGGGAATCCAAAAGCTTCGTATTGATCACCTACTGGTTTCGTAACATTTTTCTTTAAAGCAGTAGATTCTAACTCGTTATTCACATTTATTAACAACTTCACTCCATTTACCTGAGGTAGTTGCTTCTTTAAGTAAGCAAACATAGGTGAAAATGTAATTCGCTCCGTACAAAGCGGCCAATATGCCTTCACTTCTTCTTCTGTAAATTGTTTATTCTCTGCTTGTAATGCAAATGTTGTTCTTGCAATATGAGAAAATGATTGCTTAAGCTTCACTTCTAGCAATTCATATAATTCTGTCGGCAAAATACGTGGCACTTGTAAGTCAAAATGCCAACCTTTATTCGCTTTATCAATAACTAGCTTTTCAATACCACCGCCCTGTAAATATTGATTTATAAGGTCTTCTGGTATTTGCAACTGCTGGAGCAAAATTTGAAATCGCTCTTGTTGTTCATTTGTTAATGACATAAGCACTCTCCTTCCATTTGCTATTATAAATTGAAACGTACTACAAAGAAAGATGTCTCCCTTCTTCTTTTACAAAATACGTTTACAAAGAAAGAGAAGGTACCTCATTACGAGGTACCTCTTCTTATTTTAAAATATTAGCAATATATGTTTGAAGTTCTTCTACTTTCACTTCTTCAGACTCGCCTGTAGCACGTACTTTCACTTCTACAATACCTTCATCTGCTTTTTTACCAACCGTAACGCGAACTGGAAGGCCAAATAAATCTGCATCTGCAAATTTAACACCTGCACGTTCTGCACGATCATCTAGTAATACTTCATATCCTTGCTCTTGTAATGAGTTGTAAATATTTTCACCCATTTCACGTTGTGCATCAGATTTCATATTTACTGGAATTACATGCACATGGAACGGTGCTACAGCTTTTGGCCAAACTAAGCCGTTCTCATCATTAAACTGCTCTGCAATTGCTGCCACTGTACGAGATACACCGATACCGTAACAACCCATAATAAGTGCTTGTGTTTTCCCGTTTTCATCTAGGAATGTTGCGTTCATCGCTTCACTATAGCGAGTTCCTAATTTAAATACATGACCAACTTCAATTCCGCGTGCGAAAAGAATTGTTCCGTTTCCATCTGGAGATTGGTCTCCTTCTTGGATGAAGCGTAAATCTGTATATTGACTTACTTTAAAGTCACGTTCTGGATTTACATTTACATAATGGAACCCTTCTTCATTCGCTCCTGAACATCCGTTTACAATTGATGCTACAGCATGGTCAGCAATAATTTCGATATCACCTGTTACACCAATCGGTCCTAATGAACCAACTTCACAATTTAATAATTCTTTTACTTCTTCATGAGAAGCAAGCTCAACAACTGAAGCGCCGTATACATTTTTCACTTTTACATCGTTTACTTCATGATCACCACGAACAAGTACAACTACTAATTTCTCGTCTACTTTAAATACCATAGACTTAATACACTGTTCTGCTTCAATGTTTAAGAATGCAGATACTTCTTCAATTGCTTTTTGATCTGGCGTTGCTACTTTTTCAAGTGCCTTTTCTGCTTCGTCACTCTTCGTATACGAAGCTACAACAGGAGCCATTTCGATGTTCGCTGCATAATTGGATGTATCCGAGTATGCAATAGTATCTTCACCAACATCAGATAATACCATAAATTCATGTGTATCTTTTCCGCCCATTGCTCCAGAGTCAGCAATAACCGCACGGAAATTTAAGCCACAACGAGCAAAAATGTTAGAGTATGCTTTATATAAGCGATCATACACTTCATCTAAGCTCTCCTGCGTAGCGTGGAAAGAATAGGCATCTTTCATTAGAAACTCTCTTCCACGTAATAAACCGAAACGAGGTCTTTGTTCGTCACGGAACTTTGTTTGAATTTGGTATAGCGTTAACGGTAATTTTTTATATGATTTTACTTCATCACGTACAAGATCAGTAATTACTTCTTCATGTGTCGCCCCTAAAGCAAATTCACGAGCGTTACGATCTTTCATACGCATTAATTCAGATCCGTAAGAATACCAACGGCCTGATTCTTGCCATAATTCTGCAGCTTGCATCGCTGGCATTAATAATTCTACAGCTCCTGCGCGTTCCATTTCTTCTCGAACGATACGTTCTACTTTGTGTAGTACTTTTAAACCAAATGGTAGAAAACTATAAATACCAGAAGCATTTTGACGCATAAAACCTGCGCGAAGTAATAATTGATGACTCTTAATTTCAGCATCAGCTGGAACTTCACGTAATGTAGGACTGAATACCATACTTTGTTTCATTTATTCGCACCTCTTCATTTTACTCTTACACGCAGTAAAACCCCTCACCTCGAGTTAGGTGAGGGATTTTATTCTACGAGCTCTATTTCATTATAAGTTTCACTTTATTTTACAAGAAAAACTTACGAATGTCATTCCATGTTACAACTAACATTAGTAACATTAATAATGCAAAACCAATAAAGTGGACCATTCCTTCTTTTTGACGGTCAATCGGTTTTCCTCGTAACGCTTCGATTAAGAAGAAGAATAAACGTCCACCGTCTAAAGCAGGGACTGGTAATAGATTAAATAAACCAAGGTTTATACTTAAAACTGCCGCTAAACTTAGCACACGCGTAAATCCATAATCTACGACTTGATCTGTTAGATTATAAATTCCTACTGGACCTGACAACTCATTAATAGAAAATTGACCAGTTACTAATTTCACAAGAGACTCAAAAATTAGTTTCGTCCATTCGTACGTTTGTTCAAATCCTGATTTAATCGAACCCATCACTGTTTTCTCTACAGGAGAGTAAACACCAATTCTACCAACTTCTTCTTTACCTTCTTTATCGAGTGTTGGAGTTACTTTTACATTAAGCTGTTCATTATCACGCTTTACTTGTAACGTAATTTCTTTATTCGGGTTTTCACGTACAATGGCAACAACATCTTTCCATGTACTTGTACTTTTCCCATCAATTGCTTGAATTGTATCGTTTTCTTTTAATCCAGCTTGCTGCGCTGCACTATTTCCCATTATTTTTCCGACCATTGGTTTGTCAATGGGAACCCCTTGTACAAATCCAAGAATCACAAAAATAACAAATGCTAAAATGAAGTTCATTGCAGGACCCGCAAAGATTGTTAAAGCACGTTGACCCAATTTTTTAGAGCCAAATTGCCTGTTATACGGAGCAATTTGAATTTCTTCTCCAGCAGTAATGATACGAGCCTTTTCATTCACTCGGAATGTTTGAAGCTCTTCCTCATACTCTTCATAGCCTGAAATCGTTAGATTATGCTCTAAATCGGCTTGTTCAACTTCAATAACACGAACATTTGGATATTTTTCATATCCATCAAAAACTAATTTCACAGCTTCGTCTTTTTCATTTAGCACAAGGCCAACCTTTTTCCCTGGCTTTAACTCAACTGTGTCCGCATCCTCGCCAGCCATTCTTACATAGCCACCAAGGGGCAGTAATCGAATCGTATACACCGTTTCATTCTTTTCAAATGAGAATATTTTCGGACCAAAACCAATCGCAAACTCGCGGCATAAAATGCCTGCTCTTTTCGCGAAATATAGATGCCCTAGCTCATGGAAAAATACGAGTGCACCGAAAATTAATATAAAGGCAATCGCTGTATTCAATTCCATAACCACCTTTGCTAAATTTGTTCCATCACAAACCGTCTTGTGGCTGCATCAATTTCCAGAATTTCCTCTAAGCTCGGACGTGCAATGACATTGTGATGGTTCATTGCTTTTTCAATGAGGTCTTCCACTGTTAAGAAACCAATTCTCTTTTGTAAAAAAGCTTCAACAGCTACTTCATTTGCAGCGTTCATTACAGCTGGCATACTTCCACCTGTTTTCCCAGCCTCATACGCAAAACGTAGACAACGGAAACGTTCTTGGTTCATTTTTTCAAAATGCAATGTTCCCATTTCCCATAAGTTTAACTGTTTTGTATCTGAAAGAGGTAATCTATCAGGATATGTAAGCGCGTATTGAATTGGTACTCGCATATCAGGTGAGCCAAGCTGCGCCATTACACTACGATCTTCAAATTCAACCATAGAATGAATAATACTTTCTTTATGTAAAACAACATCAATTTGCTCATAAGGGATACCAAAAAGCCAATGTGCTTCAATTACTTCTAGTCCCTTATTCATCATTGTAGCAGAATCAATTGTAATTTTCGAACCCATTGACCAGTTTGGATGTCGAAGCGCATCTTCTACGGTCACATGATGCAATTCATCTCTCGTTTTATCACGGAAACTTCCACCAGAAGCCGTTATAATGAGTCGAGAAATTCTTTTTTCATTTTCACCATTCAAGCATTGAAAAATAGCTGAATGTTCACTATCTACCGGAAGTAACGAAACATTATGTTTTCGCGCCGCTTCCATTACTAGATGCCCTGCAGTTACTAACGTTTCTTTATTTGCAATTCCAATTGTTTTTTTCGCCTCAATTGCACGAAGTGTTGGTAACAACCCTACGCTACCTACAACGGCATTTACTAAAATCTCCGCATCTGGATGTAATGCTACTTCTAAAAGACCTTCACTACCATACACAACTTTTGTATTACCAGAAACAGCTTGTAATTTTATAACATCTTCTGCTCTTTGCACAGAAACGATTTGCGGAGAAAATTCTTGAATTACTTTTACTGCGTAGTCAATATTTTTCCCTACAGAAAAAGCAACGAGACGGAATTGGTCTGGGTGCGAGCGTAACACATCTAAAGTTTGTGTACCAATTGATCCGCTTGCACCTAATAAACTAATGTTTTTCATGACTCCAACCCCTCGTTCATTTATTAATTGTATTGCAATAAGAAGTAGAGAATTGGTAACACAAATAACCAACTATCTGTTCGATCTAATATACCACCATGTCCAGGTAAAATTGTACCTGAATCTTTTACGCCATAATGACGTTTAAATGCAGATTGTACTAAATCACCAATTTGTCCAAAAATAGAAATGATAATTGTCAGCACAATTAAAATTACTACATTCGATTCAACTGGGAAGAACACGTTGTATACAAGTGCCACAATAATTCCACAAACGATGCCACCTACTGAACCTTCAATCGTTTTATTTGGACTAATTTCTGGCCATAATTTTCTTTTTCCTAATGCTTTTCCTACGAAATATGCGCCTGAATCAGTAGCCCATATAACAAATAATGCGCAAAACACATATTTAATTCCTAATATTCTCGTTTCATTCAGATATAAGAATCCCATTGCAACATATGTTGTTGCCATAAGTAAAAATGAAGCATTATCAAAAGTAAATGTATTCTTAGAAAGGACTGTATATGATAAAAGTAATAAAACAATCACAAACGTAATTTCTAATTTACCTAATCCAATCCACCTAAATAGTTCTGATGCACTACTTGGAACTAAAATAGTCCATAATAATACCGCAGCTAAAACTGTTGGTACTGAAATAAGCGTAAGCTTATTCATTCGAATTAACTCATATAAACCTATAGAAGCAAGTGCATACACTAAAACCGTAAAAGGCACGCCACCGTAAATCACGATGGGAATGAATAGCGCGGCAGCAACCACTCCAGTAATAATTCTCTGTTTCACTACCAAACCCTCTCTTTCTACACGCCTCCGAATCTGCGCCCTCTATGTTGAAAGTCTGTAATCGCACTAAGCAAATGTTCTTCCGTAAAGTCTGGCCAATACACATCCGTAAACCAAAATTCCGAATATGCAATTTGCCATAACATGAAATTACTAATACGTAGCTCTCCGCTTGTACGAATTAACAACTCTGGATCAGGTAAAGAACCCGTCATTAAGTAGGAAGAAATCATTTCTTCACTTATCTCTTCAGCACGAATTTTTCCTTCCTCACTATCTTTCATCATATGTTGCACAGCAGAAACGATTTCATCTCGACTTCCATAGTTTAACGCGAAATTGAGAATTAATCCCGTATTCTCTTGCGTATCTTCCATGGCTTTTTCCATCGCTCTGCGTGTATGCGTAGGAAGACGATCTTTTTGCCCTATTACTCGGACTTGTACGTTTTCTTCAATCAATTCTGGTAAAAATGTACCTAGAAATTCTTCTGGAAGCCTCATTAAATAGTCAACTTCCTTTTTCGGTCTTTTCCAGTTCTCAGTTGAAAAAGCATAAAGAGTTAACACTTTCACATTAAGCTTACTTGCAAATTTTGTGATTTTCTTTACAACTTGCATACCTTCATGATGTCCCGCAATACGAGGCATAGCTCTCCTCTTTGCCCATCTTCCATTACCATCCATAATGATGGCAATATGTTCTGGTATATACCCTTTTTTCACTTCTTCAACGAGATGATCAAACGATGCGTCCTTTTTACTTTTAAAAAAAGGAAAGTTTTTAAACATCATTCATACCCTCCAGCAAGCAGACATATGCCTAAAAGTGTAAAAAGACCCCCTTAAGAAGAGGGTCATATTTGCGAAGTTATCGCTATTACACTTCCATGATTTCTTTTTCTTTGTTTTTTGCGATTTCGTCAACTTTTGCAATATATTTATCTGTTTCTTTTTGGATATCTTCAGTATATCCTCTTAAATCATCTTCCGTAATCTCGCCAGCTTTTTCAAGCTTCTTAAGGTCATCGTTACCGTCACGACGTACGTTACGAACCGCAACTTTTGCTTCTTCAGCATATTTTTTCACAACTTTTACAAGATCACGACGACGCTCTTCTGTTAATGCAGGGAATGCAATACGAATTACAGTTCCGTCATTAGAAGGGTTTAAGCCTAAATCTGCTTTTAAAATTGCTTTTTCAATATCACCGATAGAAGTTTTATCATACGGTTGAATTACAAGCAAACGTGCTTCTGGAACTGTAATGTTCGCTAATTGCACAACTGGTGTTGGTGCACCATAGTAATCAACTTGTACCTTATCTAATACAGACGAGCTTGCACGACCAGCGCGAACTGTTGCTAATTCACGAGAATAAGCAGCAACTGCTTTTTCCATTTTTTCATTTGAAGACTTCAATACTTGTTGTCCCATAATTATTTCCCCCTTACAACTGTTCCGATATTTTCGCCTAAAACGGCACGTTTAATATTACCTTTTTCCATAACTGAGAATACAATTAATGGAATATCATTATCCATACATAGAGAAGAAGCTGTAGAATCCATTACACCTAAACCTTCTTTTAATACATCTAAGTAAGTAAGCGTTTCGTACTTCGTAGCAGTTGGATCAATAGATGGATCTGCACTATATACGCCATCCACATTATTTTTCGCCATTAAAATAACGTCCGCTTCGATTTCCGCTGCACGTAATGCTGCTGTCGTATCTGTAGAGAAGTATGGGTTACCAGTACCTGCGGCAAAGATAACAACACGTTTTTTCTCTAAGTGACGAATTGCTTTACGACGAATGTAAGGCTCTGCCACTTGACGCATCTCAATTGAAGTTTGAACGCGAGTTTGAATTCCAATATTCTCTAAACTATCTTGAAGAGCTAGTGAATTCATAACTGTCGCTAACATGCCCATGTAATCTGCTCCTGCACGATCCATGCCCATTTCGCTTCCAATTTTCCCACGCCAAATGTTACCGCCACCAACAACAACAGCAACCTCTACATCAAGTTCTGCAATTTCTTTCACTTGTTCCGCAACTGACTTGATAACAGCTGGGTTAATTCCAAATCCTTGCTCGCCAGCTAAAGCTTCTCCGCTCAGCTTTAAAACGACACGATTATATTTCGGTTTACTCATAATGAACCTCCAATTGCTTACATCTTTATTTTAAAAAAGGGAACACAATGTGTTCCCTAATCTGTATTAGTTGTTACCTTTTACTTGGTTCATTACTTCTTCAGCAAAGTTGTCTTCGCGTTTTTCGATACCTTCACCAACAGCGTAGCGAACGAATCCTTTTAATGTTCCGCCTTTAGACTCAACGAATTGACGAACTTTCATATCAGGGTTTTTAACGAATGCTTGGTCAAGTAAGCAAATTTCTTCGAAGAATTTGCCAAGACGGCCTTCTACCATTTTTGCAACGATTTTTTCAGGCTTGCCTTCGTTTAAAGCTTGTTGTGTTAATACTTGACGCTCATGCTCAACTTCTTCAGCTGTTACAGCATCACGGTCAATGTATTTAGGGTTAACTGCTGCAATGTGCATTGCTACATCTTTAGCAGCTGCTTCGTCAGTAGAACCTTCAAGAACTGTTAATACACCAATACGTCCACCCATGTGTAGGTAAGCGCCGAATGCATCAGCATCCGTTTTTGATACGATTTCGAAACGACGAAGTGTAAGTTTTTCACCAATTTTAGCAATTGCTTCATTGATGTGCTCTTCTACTGTTTTACCGCCTTCAATTGTTTGAGCCATAGCTTCTTCAACGTTAGCTGGTTTGTTAGCTAATAAGTGAGCAGCTAATTCTTTAATTAAAGCTTGGAAACCTTCGTTTTTCGCAACAAAATCAGTTTCAGAGTTTAATTCTAAGATTAAACCGTCGTTACCGTTTGTTTCGATGAAAGTTAAACCTTCAGCAGCGATGCGGTCAGCTTTTTTAGCAGCTTTCGCAATACCTTTTTCACGTAAGAAGTCAATTGCTTTCTCCATGTCGCCGTTTGTTTCAGTTAAAGCCTTTTTGCAGTCCATCATACCTGCGCCTGTTTTTTCACGAAGTTCTTTTACCATTTGTGCAGTGATTGCCATGTTTTTCATCCTCCTAAAATATGTATTTATACCTTTTAAAAAGGTTTTTATACCTTAAAAAAGGTGATAAAAGGCCGAACCCCTTATCACCTTTCCAAATTTGTTACGCAGTAACAGTTTCTTCACCTTGTTTTGCTTCAAGGATCGCGTCTGCCATTTTAGATGTAAGAAGTTTTACAGCACGAATTGCATCATCGTTTGCTGGGATAACGTGATCGATTTCGTCTGGATCACAGTTTGTATCAACGATACCGATGATTGGAATGTGTAATTTGCGTGCTTCAGCAACTGCAATACGCTCTTTACGAGGGTCTACTACGAATAATGCACTTGGAAGACCTTTCATATCTTTAATACCGCCTAAGAATTTCTCAAGACGCTCTAACTCTTTTTTAAGTTGAACAACTTCTTTCTTAGGAAGTACTTCGAAAGTACCATCTTCTTGCATTCTTTCGATGTCTTTAAGGCGCTTGATACGCTTTTGGATTGTTTGGAAGTTTGTTAAAGTTCCACCTAACCAACGTTGGTTAACGAAGTACATACCAGCACGAGTTGCTTCTTCTTTAATAGCTTCTTGTGCTTGTTTTTTAGTACCTACGAATAAAATGTCTCCGCCTTCAGCAGCGATGTCGCGCATCGTTCTGTAAGCTTCCTCAACTTTTTTCACAGTTTTTTGTAAGTCGATGATGTAGATACCGTTACGCTCTGTGAAAATGTAACGCTTCATTTTTGGGTTCCAACGACGTGTTTGATGTCCGAAATGAACACCAGCTTCAAGCAATTGCTTCATAGAAATTACTGACATAATATAGTTCCTCCTAAATGGTTTTTGATATCCTCCGTTTACTTCATCTCTAAGCGAAACTACAACCGTAGCACCAACACTTAAATCAGTAAACGTGTGTACTTTGTACTGACACCACTGCTTACTATATCATACTGAAATATTACAATCAAGTCGAAAATGCGAACAATGTAAAACTTTCTTTATTCACACTCGAATTCTAGTATTACCAACCTGTATTTCTTTTAAGCGAAAAAATAAAATTCAATTCATAGTTTTCCAAAGAACACGATTATGGCGCTTTTCACAAACAACATCAATCTCTTATATACAAAAAAACTCTCCTCATTTGAGGAGAGTTTTTATAAATTAGTTTGTTTTTAATTTAGCAAGTTCATGTAAAAATTTGTCGTTTAATACTTTAATGTATGTTCCTTTCATACCTAAAGAACGAGACTCGATTACACCAGCACTTTCTAATTTACGTAGTGCATTTACAATCACAGAACGAGTGATTCCTACACGATCAGCAATTTTACTTGCAACAAGTAGACCTTCTGTTCCGTTTAACTCTTCGAAAATGTGCTCAATTGCTTCTAACTCACTGTAAGATAATGAGCTAATCGCCATTTGAACAACAGCTTTACTACGTGCTTCCTCTTCGATTTCTTCTGCTTTTTCACGTAAGATTTCCATACCTACTACAGTTGAACTGTATTCAGCAAGGATTAAATCATCATCTAAGAACTCTTGACCAAGACGAGCTAACACTAATGTACCTAGACGCTCACCGCCACCAACGATTGGTACGATTGTAGTTAAACCTTGACCGAATAATTCTCTATTTTCTACTGGGAATGCTGTGTAAGCACTGTTTACATCTAAGTTTGAAGATGTTTCCGTTACATTGAATAAGCTTTGCGTATATTCTTCTGGGAATTGACGCTCTGCAAGCATTTGTTTCATACGCTCGTTCTCGATTTGTTGGTGAATTGCATAACCTAGTAATTTACCACGACGACTTACTACGAATACGTTCGCTTCGATTACTTCACACATTGTGTCAGACATTTCTCTAAAGTTTACAGGCTTTCCTGCTGCGCTCTGTAATAACGCATTTAATTTTCTTGTTTTTGCTAATAATTCCATTTCAAAAGTTCCTCCTACATGTTACTCACATATTTTTTCATCACTTGGAAACTAGGGCGAGTCACCTGATGACACTATTACAAAATAAACTGGCTCACATCTTTATTTTTAGCAATTGTTGCTAATTTCTCCTCAACGTATTGAGGTGTTATCGTTATTTTCTCTAACGTAATTTCAGATGCTTCAAACGATAAATCTTCAAGGAGCTTCTCCATAATCGTATGGAGTCTTCTTGCTCCAATATTATCTGTATCCTGATTAACTTGATAAGCAATCTCAGCAATCTTACGAATAGCTTCGTCTGAAAATTCAATTTCTATACCTTCAGTCGCTAATAATGCCATATACTGTTTAATTAACGCATTGTCAGGCTCGATTAATATTTTAACAAAATCATCTGTCGATAATTTTGTTAATTCTACTCGAATCGGAAATCTCCCTTGCAATTCCGGAATTAAATCCGACGGTTTAGACATATGAAACGCTCCAGCTGCAACGAATAAAATATAATCCGTTTTTACTGATCCGTATTTTGTCGCAACATTCGATCCTTCTACAATTGGTAAAATGTCACGTTGCACACCTTCACGTGATACATCTACGCTATTCGACTGCTTACCAGCAATTTTGTCAATTTCATCGATAAAAATAATCCCGAGCTGTTCAGCACGATAAACAGCCTCTTGTGTAACTTCATCCATATCAATTAAGCGCTGTGCTTCCTCATTTGTCAAGAGTTTTCTTGCTTCTTTTACAGAAAGTTTACGTTTTTTCGTTTTTTTCGGCATAAAACTTCCTAATGCATCTTGGAAATTCATTCCCATTTGTTCCATACCAGTTCCTTGTAACATATCAAACATTGAAGACTGTTGCTCAGTCACTTCAATCGATACAATTTCATCTTCAAGAAGTCCTGCAGCAAGCTTTCTTTCCACGTCTTGACGTTTCTTTTCGATTTCAACATCTTCTTGCTCATCGGATGTTTGATTCGAATTTTGAGCACCGCCAAAAAGCATTTCTAATGGATTTTTAAATCCAGATTGCTTCTCCGGACTTGGCACTAAAATTTCAACAAGACGTTGGTTCGCTTGCTCTTCTGCTTTATCTTGAACTTTAACTACCATTTCTTCTTTCACGATGCGTACTGACGTTTCTACAAGGTCACGTACCATCGACTCTACATCTCTACCTACATATCCAACTTCTGTGAATTTAGTAGCTTCAACCTTAATAAAAGGTGCTCCAACGAGTTTCGCCATTCGTCGTGCTACCTCTGTTTTACCAACACCTGTCGGTCCAATCATTAAAATATTTTTAGGTGCAATTTCATCACGTAAATTTTCAGCTAGTTTACTGCGACGATATCGATTTCTCAAAGCTACAGCAACCGCTTTCTTTGCATCTTTTTGACCGATGATGTATTGATCTAATTTTTCCACAATTTGGCGCGGAGTAAAATGTAAATGCATATAAAATGCCTCCCTTACGATTCTACAATTCTTCAACAATTATGTTGTGGTTCGTATAAACACAAATATCGCCTGCAATTTCTAGACTCGCTTTCGCAATCTGCTTCGCAGTTAAATGTTCACTTGCATATTGTTTTAAAGCACGACCTGCAGAAAGTGCATAATTTCCACCAGATCCAATTGCTAAAATACCATCATCCGGTTCAATTACTTCTCCTGTGCCCGAAACAAGGAGCATAGTTGTTTTATCCATGACAATGAGCATCGCTTCTAACTGACGCAGCATTTTATCCCCACGCCATTGTTTCGCCATTTCAACTGCAGCACGCTGCAAGTTCCCGTTATACTCTTCTAATTTCCCTTCAAACATTTCAAAAAGAGTAAATGCGTCCGCAACTGAACCTGCAAAACCAGCTAAAACTTTCCCTTGGAAAAGTCTACGAACTTTACGAGCTGTATGTTTCATTACAACAGCATTCCCCATCGTTACCTGGCCATCTCCAGCCATTGCACATTCTCCATTATGATGAACTGCAAATATCGTTGTAGCGTGGAAATTTCCCATAGAAAAAACTCCTTTATATGTTTTTATAGCTTTAAAAGCAATTTATGCCCGCGGGTGATGCTTCATGTAAACAGAACGCAATCTTTCTTTAGAGACATGCGTATAAATTTGTGTCGTCGACAAATTTTCATGACCTAACAGCTCCTGTACAGTACGTAAATCTGCCCCTTCATCTAACATGTGTGTAGCAAATGTATGCCTTAACATATGGGGACTTATCCGCATTGTCAATGAAGCCTTCTTAATGAGTTCGTTTAATACATAGCGCACACCACGACTTGTTAGCGGCGTACCTTTCGCATTTAAAAATACCATATGAGATTGTTCTTCAGTCTTGTTAGCTAACTGTTTTCTCCCGTTCTCCATATAAGTAATTAAAGCATCTTGTGCATAACTTCCGAACGGAATATACCTTTGTTTTTTTCCTTTTCCCATCACTAAAATTGTTCCCACTGCAAAGTCAATATCGGTAAGTTGTAGGTTGACACATTCACTCACACGGATCCCCGTCGCATACATCAACTCTAATAAAGCTTGATTCCTTTGACCTAGCGGCGTTTCCGTATCAGAAACTTCAAATAATTCCTCTAATTCTTCAGCATATAAAAACTTTGGGATTGACAATTCTTTTTTGGGGAGTGACGCAAGTGCAAACGGGTTATCTTTCCGATAACCTTCACGCATTAAAAAACGATATAAACTTCGTAAGCTTGACACTTTTCTTGCGACAGATTTACGGGCTAACTTTTCATCGTGCAACGTCGTTAAGTACAAACGAACATCCGCGTATGTAACATCTAAAAAAGAGGATATGCCTTCTCGCTCCATAAATTGCACAAAATGTTCTAAATCATTTTGATAACTTGCAATTGTATATTTTGAATAATTTCTTTCAATTTGTAAATATCCAACGAATAATTGTAACAATTTCTTCACATTCACATAACTCACCTCAATAAAGGCTACTAAATCGTATCACAACTTAGTAGCCTTTGCAAGAAATTTAACTAAATATTTACAAAATTTTGAATTGTTTCTAAAGCGCGTGTAGCATACGCTTCATTTCGTTCTGCCTTCTTTTTGATCTTCTTCTCTAACGGTGCAAATAGACCAAAGTTTGCATTCATAGGCTGGAAGTTTTTCGCATTTGTCGCAGTAATATAATTTGCCATACTTCCCATTGCAGTTACAGGTGGTAATACAACTGGCTCTTCGCCTTTTACAAGTCGAGCAGCGTTAATACCTGCTAATAACCCTGATGCCGCCGATTCAACATATCCCTCTACTCCAGTCATTTGACCAGCAAAGAATAAATCATCACGTTGTTTATATTGATACGTCGGACGAAGTAAATTAGGCGAATTAATAAACGTATTACGATGCATTACACCGTAGCGTACAATTTCTGCGTTCTCCAGTCCTGGAATTAACTGTAACACTTCTTTTTGTGGTCCCCACTTTAAATGCGTTTGGAAACCTACGATATTGTATAACGTTCCCGCTGCATCATCTTGACGTAACTGAACAACAGCATATGGCGTTTTCCCTGTTTTCGGATCTTCTAATCCAACAGGTTTCATTGGTCCAAATACTAGCGTCTGTCTTCCTCTGCTTGCCATAACTTCCACTGGCATACAACCTTCAAAGAAAATTTCCTTTTCAAATTCTTTTAAAGGTACTGTCTCAGCAGCAATTAAAGCCTCATAAAAACGATCAAATTCTTCTTCTGTCATAGGACAGTTTAAATATGCCGCTTCTCCTTTATCATAACGAGACTTTAAATATACTTTGTTCATATCAATGCTGTCTTTTTCAACGATTGGTGCTGCTGCATCGTAGAAATAGAAATAATCTTCACCTGTTAGTTCTTTTAATTGTGCAGCAAGATCAGGAGATGTAAGTGGACCTGTTGCAATAATTGTTGGTCCTTCTGGAATTTCAGTAAGCTCTTCATTCACTACAGTTACATTCGGATGATTCTTTACGTATTCAGTCACTTTAGCTGCAAACTCATGACGGTCAACTGCTAAAGCTCCTCCAGCTGGCACAGAGCACTCATCAGCTGCACGAATAATGACAGAATCCATTAAACGCATTTCTTCTTTAATAACTCCAACGGCATTTGTTAATGTGTTTGCACGTAATGAGTTACTGCACACTAATTCAGCAAACTTATCTGTGTGATGAGCTGGCGTTTGCCTTACTGGTCTCATTTCATATAATTTTACTTGGACACCACGTTTTGCAATTTGGTAAGCTGCTTCACTTCCTGCAAGACCTGCGCCAATGACGTTTACTACTTGTGTTGTCATATATATCACCTTTCCTTTTCTTCCCGAAAAAAATGTGAGCAGTTACGCTCACATTTGTTGTTCTTCTTCATAATCACACGAAATACATTGTACTTGCACGCCTTTTTTCAACTTCTTCTCTACAAGCATCCCTTCACACTTCGGACATTTACGGCCAATCGGCTTATCCCAAGATACAAAGTCGCATTCTGGATACGTACCGCATCCGTAGAAAAGACGTTTCTTTTTGTTACTACGACGTTCAATAATTTGTCCTTCTTCACACTTCGGACAAATTACACCGATTTCTTTCACAATCGGTTTTGTATTACGACAATCAGGGAAATTCGAGCAAGCCATAAACTTCCCATATTTACCCATTTTAAAGACCATTGGATGACCACATAATTCACAGTCTTCCCCAGCTGGTTCATCTTTAATTTCCACTTCACGCATTTCTTTTTCCGCTTTTTCTAAGCGCGGTTCAAATCCTACGTAGAAATCATCAACAATTTTCACCCAATTCGCATTTCCTTCTTCCACTTCATCAAGGCTTTGCTCCATGTTAGCTGTGAATTCAATGTTAATAATTTCTGGGAAAAACTCTAAAATAAGTTCGATTACTATTCCACCCAATTCAGTTGGAACGAAACGTTTATTATCTAAAGCAACATAACCGCGTTTTTGAATTGTTTCAAGTGTCGGCACATAAGTGGATGGTCTTCCAATCCCAAGTTCTTCAAGTGTTCTTACTAAACGAGCCTCTGTATAACGTGGCGGTGGTTGGGTATAGTGTTGTTTCGGCTCTATATCTTTTGAAAATACCGTTTCTCCCACTTCTAACGGTGGCAACATCTTATCCTTTTCTTCCGCACCATCATCTTTTGACTCAACATACACTTTCATAAACCCCGGGAACTTTACAACCGAGCCACTTGCACGGAACTGAACATTGTTATTAATGAGTTTCGCTGTAACAGTATCCATTATAGCAGACGCCATTTGACTTGCAACAAATCGCTCCCAAATCAATTTATACAACCGAAGTTGGTCACGACCTAAGAAACTTTTTAGTTCCTCTGGCTTTCTCATTACCGAAGTAGGACGAATTGCCTCATGCGCATCTTGTGCATTTGATTTTTTCGTTTCTTTCTTCTTCTCTGTTCCTATGTATTCCGCACCATACGCCTCAGTAATGTAAGTACGAGCCTCTGTTTGAGCTGTTTCTGAGATACGCGTTGAGTCAGTTCTCATATACGTTATAAGACCCACAGTCCCTTGTTTCCCAAGATCTATCCCTTCATACAGTTGCTGTGCAAGCATCATTGTTTTCTTTGCTCGCATATTTAACTTACGTGCTGCTTCTTGTTGCAAGGAAGATGTTGTAAACGGTAAAGCAGGATTACGTTTTCGCTCTTTTCTCGTTACATTTTCAACTGAAAACGCATTATCTTTCATCTGTTCAATTATTTCATTCACTTGCGTTTCATTCGTTAATTGAACCTTTTCACCATCTACACCGTAAAAGCTTGCTTCAAATGTATCTTTCCCTTTTACAAACTCTGTTTTAATTGTCCAGAATTCTTCAGGCTCAAAGTTTTGAATCTCCCTTTCACGTTCGATAATTAAACGAACTGCTACAGATTGTACACGACCTGCACTTAATCCTTTTTTTACTTTCTTCCATAATAAAGGACTAATATTGTAACCAACTAGACGATCAAGTATACGTCTTGCTTGTTGTGCATCTACTAAATCCATATTAATTGCACGAGGATGTTTAAATGATTCTTTTATTGCATCTTTTGTAATTTCATTGAAGACAACTCGACAATCTGATTCAACATCCACATTTAACGTATTCGCTAAATGCCAAGCAATTGCTTCTCCTTCACGGTCTGGATCGGCCGCGAGATAGACTTTCTTTGCTTTTTTTGCCGCTGATTTTAAATCTTTTAAAACGGGACCTTTACCACGAATGGTAATATACTTCGGGGTGAAGTTGTTCTTTACTTCTATCCCCATTTGGCTTTTAGGTAAATCGCGAACATGTCCCATGGACGCAACGACTTTGTATTTTTTCCCTAAATATTTCTCAATGGTCTTCGCCTTAGAAGGCGACTCCACGATTACGAGGTAATCTGACATGCTAGTGCCTCCTTAAGAGGTGGATTCAAGTCTTCATTAATCTTATTGATTTCTCTTGTTTTTGTCAATCAAGAATGAATATACCATACAGTGCCAATCTACCATTTGTCAATAATTGTTTAATAAAAACATAAAAATATAAGGTTAATTTATTATTTCTTCAAAGATATCCTCTGCATTTCGTACTAGTTTTGCACCTTGTTGAATAAGCTGATTCGTTCCCGATGCACTATCAATAAATATTGGTCCAGGAAGCGCAAATACCTCTCTATTTTGCTCTAATGCAAGGTCTGCCGTAATAAGTGACCCACTTCTTGATTTTGCTTCTACAACTAAAACCCCTTTACTTATCCCGCTAATAATTCGATTTCTTTTTGGAAAATACCATTTTTTCGGTGCATAGTGCGGAGGATACTCTGTTAATAGCAATATATATTCCTCCCACTTTTCATATAAACGTCTATTCTCTTTCGGATACATATAAGATAATCCGTGTCCCAATATCGCAATAGTCGGACGATGTTTCTTTACTGTAACTTCATGAGATATTGTATCTATCCCTTTTGCAAATCCGCTCACAATAAGCCATTCTCTTTCTAATAAAGGATGTAAAATAAACTCCATACTCTCACGACTGTATAACGACGGTTCTCTCGTTCCAACAACCGCTAATTTATTTACTTTATTTAGAAAATTCTTCTCTCCTTTTCCATATAAAACAAAAGGAGGGTCTTGTATTTCACGTAATAATTGCGGGTAATTTTCATCCCATATAGTCACATAAAAGATTTGATTTCTCTCTAAATAAGATATATATTGCAAAAGGTTTGAATTTTGGAGGAAATGTACTAGTTCTGCAGATTTTTTCGGGGATATTCCAGTGTAGTTTTCTATTTGTTTTTGGTTAAAATTGTATATTACCTTCAATTCTGGATCGACATATAGCAGCCTCTCCATCGCCTTCCAATGATCCGCTAACACGTAATGAAGATGTAATAATCGCTCTCTTTTCATCCTAATTCTCCTTACCCATAATTTTTATTATGTAAACAGAAAAATTGTAAAAAGACACCCTCAAATAAGAAGGTGCCTTTCAAAAAGATTAATAGTTTTTACAAGTTTCAAATAATCCCTTTTCTTTTAAAACAGAGATTAACGTTTCACCCATAACAGCTGGTGTTTCAGCCACTTTAATACCACAAGCTTCCATTGTTTTAATCTTTTCAGCAGCAGTTCCTTTGCCGCCAGAAATGATTGCCCCCGCATGACCCATACGTTTGCCTTCAGGCGCTGTTTGGCCACCAATGAAGCCTACAACTGGTTTTGTCATATTAGCTTTTACCCATTCAGCTGCTTCTTCTTCTGCCGTACCTCCGATTTCACCAATCATAATTACAGCATGTGTTTCTTCATCTTCATTAAATGCTTTTAACGCATCAATAAAGTCTGTACCGTTAACAGGGTCCCCACCGATACCTACAGCAGTAGATTGGCCAATACCTTCTTGTGTTAACTGGTGTACAGCTTCATATGTTAATGTACCAGAACGAGATACGATACCTACATGACCTTTTTTGTGAATGTATCCTGGCATAATACCGATTTTACATTCATCAGGTGTAATGACACCTGGGCAGTTTGGTCCAAGTAAACGTGTATGTTTACCAGCCATATATCTCTTTACGTTAACCATATCTAATACAGGAATTCCTTCAGTAATACATACTACTAAATCAATCTTCGCATCAACTGCTTCCATAATTGCATCAGCAGCAAAAGCGGGTGGAACGTATACAACTGAAGCGTTTGCGCCTGTTGCTTTCACAGCATCTTCTACTGTATCAAATACTGGTACACCTTCAATATCAGTGCCGCCTTTACCAGGTGTTACACCACCGACAATTTTCGTACCGTATTCAATCATTTGTTTTGTATGGAATAATCCTTGAGAACCAGTAATACCTTGAACAATAACTTTTGTATCTTTATTAACTAATACGCTCATTTTTCTCCCCCGCTTTCTATTAGCCCACTAGTGAAACAATTTTCTGTGCACCGTCTGCCATAGATTCTGCTGCAACAATATTTAAGCCAGACTCATTTAAAATTTTCTTACCTAATTCTACGTTTGTACCTTCAAGACGTACAACTAAAGGTAATTCAAGACCTACTTGCTTCGTTGCTTCAATAACACCTTCTGCGATAACATCACACTTCATAATGCCACCAAAAATGTTAACGAAGATACCTTTTACATTTTTGTCAGAAAGGATAATTTTGAATGCTTCTGTTACTTTTTCAGCCGTTGCACCGCCACCAACATCTAAGAAGTTAGCTGGGTCACCATGGTAATGTTTAATGATATCCATTGTAGCCATCGCTAAACCTGCACCATTTACCATACAACCGATATTTCCATCTAAAGGAATGTAGTTTAAGTCATATTTAGATGCTTCAACTTCTTTTGAATCTTCTTCATCAAGATCACGCAGCTCTAAAATGTCTTTATGACGATATAATGCATTAGAATCAAAGTTTAATTTTGCATCTAACGCCATTACTTTACCGTCACCTGTTGTAACAAGTGGATTAATTTCAGCGATAGAGCAATCTTTTTCAATAAACGCACGATATAAGCCCATCATAAACTTCACAGCTTGTCCTACAAGCTCTTTTGGAATATTGATGTTAAATGCGATTCGACGCGCTTGGAAACCTTGTAAACCTACTGCTGGATCAATATATTCTTTAAAGATTTTTTCAGGTGTTTTTTCTGCTACTTCTTCAATTTCTGTTCCACCTTCTTCAGATGCCATTAAAACAACTTGAGAAGTTGCACGATCTAACACTAGACCTACATAATATTCTTTCTTAATATCGCAACCTTCTTCGATAAGTAAGCGTTTTACTTCCTTACCTTCAGGACCTGTTTGATGCGTTACAAGTGTAGTTCCTAAAATGCTTTCTGCATATGTACGAACTTCTTCTAAATTTTTCGCAACTTTTACACCGCCAGCTTTGCCGCGTCCACCAGCGTGAATTTGCGCTTTAACTACACATACATCCGTTCCTAATTCTTTCGCTGCTTCTACAGCTTCTTCTACTGTAAATGCAACTTTCCCGTTCGGAACGCTAACCCCATAGCTTTTAAGGACTGCCTTACCTTGGTACTCATGGATATTCATGGTCCCATCCTCCCCTGTTTTCCTGTTTTACTCGAAAAGTTTTTTAATGTTTAAAAAACATTACATTGCCATTGTATAAGATGATTGGCACGCTGTCTACAATAAAGTGTCAGAAAACTGAAATCGCTTTATTCTTTTTCGAAAATAATAATGTTCATATACCAAAATAAAAAAATAAGCTGTATATTCACAGCTTATTTTTGAATCATATCTTTAATTGGCGCAAATGATTTCCGGTGTTCCTCTAATACTCCATGCGCTTCAATCGCTTCTAAATGCTGTTTCGTTCCATACCCCATATGTTGTCCAAATCCATATGCAGGATACTTTTCCCCTAGCTCTTTCATCATACGATCTCTCGTCACCTTCGCAATAATAGATGCAGCTGAAATAGAAACACTTTTCGCATCACCTTTAATAATGGATGTTTGTGGAATTGATGTAGGAAGCTTCATCGCATCAATTAATAAATATTGTGGTGTACAAGATAAATTCGCAACAGCATCTAACATCGCTTGTTTCGTCGCTTGATAAATATTTATCTCATCTATGACTTGCGGTGATACAATTCCAACTCCAATCGCAATTGCTTGTGCTTTTATTTCATCATAAAAACGCTCTCGCTTCGCTTCACTCAGCTTTTTTGAGTCATCTAACCCTGGAATATAAAAATTATCTGGAAGAACGACAGCTGCCGTCACAACGGGCCCAGCTAATGGTCCACGCCCTACTTCATCAATGCCAGCAATATATGTGATTCCTTTTTCACGTAACGCATTTTCATACTTAGACATTTCTAGAAATTTTTCTTTTTCCTTTTGTGCTAACTCTTTTTGTTTGTACCACTTCAAAATAAGTTTTTGAATGCCCTTTCGTTCATCTTTCATTAACATTTGAAAGCGATCATCTTCTTCACTCATAATTTCTTGCAGTAAATTCTCCGCTTCTTGTATTGTCATTTTTTGCATATAAGTACACTCCTTTATAAACGTATACAAAAAGAAAAGACGCACAAACGCACGTCTTATACTTCTTCTATTTTCTCTACCTCTTCTACTTGCTCCACAAACTCTTCTGGTGTTTCAAACGTCATTTTACCAAGTTTCCCACCGCGAAGTTCACGAAGTACCAGTTCAGATGTTTTATCATAATCAATCATTCCGCCGCCCATTAAACAGCCTCTGTATTTTCCAATTGCATCAAATAACTCTACAATATCTTCTGGAATTTCATCTAAATTATATCGCTCTTTTAAACGTTCTGGATAGTGTTTCTCCATAAAACGTAATGCATAAACAGCTACATCTTGTAAATTTAAAATTGAATCTTTAATTGCACCCGTTGTCGCTAAACGAAGACCCACTAATTGATCTTCAAATTTAGGCCACAGAATACCTGGTGTATCTAACAGTTCCATTTCTTTCCCAACTTTAATCCATTGTTGAGCTGTTGTCACACCTGGACGATCTCCTGTTTTAGCAATGTTTTTCTTCGCCAATTTATTAATTAACGTAGATTTACCAACATTCGGTATACCGACAATTAAAGCACGAATTGCTCTCGGTCTAATCCCTTTCGCAACCATCTTATCAAACTTCTCTTTAACAAGCACTTTACAAGCCGCAGTAATTTCCTTCATACCTTGTCCAGCTTGCGCATTAATTGAAATTGCCATATGCCCTTTTTCTTTAAAATATGCAATCCATTCTTTCGTTAGACGATCATCTGCCATATCCGCTTTATTTAAAACAACAAGCCTTGGCTTATGTGTAATAATCTCATCAATCATCGGGTTTCGAGATGATAATGGTAATCGAGCATCTACAAGTTCAATTACAACATCAATTAATTTTAATTTTTCTGTTACTTGGCGTCTAGCCTTAGCCATATGCCCTGGAAACCATTGAATTACCATGTTGCCACCTTCTTTTTCATTTATTTCACAATACGTGCATCTTTTAACGGCCAATATAGCATATTGGCTTTACCAAGTACTTGATCCATTGAAATCGTACCAATCGAACGGCTATCTTTACTAAAACGACGATTATCCCCTAAAACAAATAATTGATCTTTTGGAACAGTTTTCTTTCCCGTCATTTCTTCAAGAGTAAAATCATATGTAAGCGGTCCATCAGCAAGCTGTTTTTTCTGCTTATCTAAATACGGCTCCTCATAAACCTTTCCGTTAACATATAGTTTGTCATTCCGATACTCTATTTCATCGCCTGGCAGGCCAATAATACGCTTAATATAATCTTTATCTTCCGTTGCACGGAATACGATAATATCGAAGCGTTTTGGGTCTCCTATGTGATAACCAATTTTATTTACAATCATTCGATCTCGATCATGTAAAGTTGGCGCCATTGATACCCCATCTACGAGAATTGGTGCAAAGAAAAACTGTCTAATAACACCAGCTAATACAACAGCAATCAAAATTGCTTTGATCCATTCCCAAAGTGAACTCGTCTCTTTTTTCATGTATTTCCCCTCCACGGTTATGTAAGCTGCTCGTATTATACCAAAATTTTATATAGATTGGAAAAAGGGAGCTTGCGCATTTACAAGCTCCCATACATGTCTTATCGAATTTCTTTAATACGTGCTTTTTTACCGCGAAGGTTACGTAAGTAGTATAACTTAGCACGACGTACTTTACCACGGCGAAGTACTTCGATGTTCGCGATTCTTGGCGTGTGAACTGGGAATGTACGCTCAACACCTACACCGTAAGAAATCTTACGAACTGTGAATGTTTCACTGATTCCGCCACCACGACGTTTGATTACAACACCTTCGAAAAGCTGAATTCTTTCACGAGTTCCCTCAACTACTTTTACGTGTACACGTAAAGTGTCTCCAGGACGGAATGAAGGAAGGTCAGTTTTTAATTGGCCTTTTGTAATTTCTGCGATTAATTGTTGCATATTAAATTCTCTCCTTTAAACAGATGCTCTTATAAAGTCTTATTAAATTACAGCGGAACATCGTTAATACGGCTACTGATTTCAGTAGCACAAATGTTATAATAGCATATTGCTAGGACTGTTGCAATAGAAAATATATGAAGCCCTTATTGTTCTTCTTTAATCTGTTCCAACCATTTCTTTTCTTGCTTAGATAATTCTCTTTCTTCCAATAAATCCGGTCTACGTGTGTACGTACGACGCAAGGATTCTTTATGGCGCCATTCATCAATATTTTTATGATTTCCTGACATTAAAACATCTGGTACCTTCATACCACGAAAATCAGCAGGACGTGTATAATGTGGATGTTCCAATAACCCTGTACTAAACGAATCTTCCACTTGTGAAGCATGATTTCCTAGTACTCCTGGCAGGAGACGTACTACACTATCAGTAATAACCATAGAGGCTAATTCTCCACCTGTTAATACGTAGTCACCAATAGAAATCTCATCAGTTACGAGATGCTCACGAATCCGTTCATCATACCCTTCATAATGCCCACATACAAAGATTAAATGTTCTTCCTCTGCAAGCTCTTCCGCTTTCTTCTGAGTAAATCTTTCCCCTTGCGGACACATTAAGACAACTCTCGGCTTACGCTCTGTTTCTTTCGTTAAATCTTCCACCGCATCAAAAATAGGCTGAGGAGTAAGCACCATACCAGCACCTCCGCCGTAAGGATAATCGTCTACACTATTATGCTTACTCGTTGTATAATCACGAAAGTTAACAACACGAAGGCTTACCGCTTCTTTTTCTTGCGCCTTCTTTAAGATGGAAGACCCAAATACACCGGTAAACATGTCTGGAAACAACGTTAAAATATCAATTTTCATTATAGTAGCCCTTCCATTACATGAATGGTTACTAATTTATTTTCAATATTAACTTGAAGTACAACATCATCAATGTAAGGAATTAAAAGATCTTGGCCCTTTGGACGTTTAATTACCCAAACATCATTTGCACCAGGAGATAGAATCTCTTTAATCGTTCCTAACGCTTCTCCTTCTTCCGTAACAACACTGCAACCAATAATTTCATGATAGTAGTATTCACCTTCAGCAAGTTCGCCTAACTGCTCTTCTGGTACTTTTATTAAAGAACCTTTAAACTTTTCTGCTTCATCTACATTGTTGTATCCTTCAAATGTTAATAAATCAAATGTCTTATGTTGACGATGAGAAGTTACCTTCACCGGAAGGAAGTCTGTACTTTTCTCATTCGATATGTATAGAGTGTTTCCTACTTTATATCGCTCTTCCGGAAAATCAGTACGAGAAATAACACGAATTTCTCCTCTTACGCCATGAGTATTTACAATTTTCCCTACATTAAACCATTTTGTCATAAATAGTATGTCACCCCTGGTTTCTATATAAATTAAGCATCTCCATTTCACATATGGAACATGCAACTTCTCTTTAAATGTTAAAAAAGGGAGAGGATATAACTCCTCGCCCTTTTTACGTTTATTGAATTTCCAGTGTTACTTTTTCATCATTATGATGTCCCACTGAATACAAGAGCATTCGAATCGCTTTCGCAACTCTCCCTTGCTTACCAATGACTTTTCCAACATCCTCAGGATGTACAGTTAATCGATACTTTATCTCTCCGTTGTAAAGTTCCTGTGTAACTTTTACATCTTCAGGATGATCGACAAGAGGCTTGACAATCGTCTCGACTAACTTCTTCATAGTCATTGCCTCAATTACTTACCTTGTTTAGATAAGTGGAATTTCTCCATGATACCTTGGTTAGAGAATAAGTTACGAACTGTATCAGATGGTTTAGCACCGTTTCCTAACCATTTTAATGCTGCTTCTTCGTTGATCTTAACTTCAGCTGGTTGAGCAACCGGATTATAAGTACCGATTTCCTCAATGAAACGTCCGTCACGAGGAGAACGAGAATCTGCAACAACTACACGATAGAAAGGAGTTTTTTTAGCTCCCATACGTTTTAAACGAATTTTAACTGCCATTTTATAAAGCACCTCCGAATTTATTTCACACAGATAATTATATTAGCAAAAAGACTATTGCTTTGTAAAGTATTTTTTCTTAACAGAGCCATCTTTTTTTCTTACATGAATGGAAACTTCATTCCACCTAGTCCTTTTTTCTTACCTTTTTGCATTCCAGTCATCGTTTTCATCATTTTCTTCATATCATCGAATTGCTTGATTAGACGATTGATTTCTTGTACGGTTGTACCGCTACCTTTGGCAATGCGTTTTTTTCGACTAGCGTTAATTATTTCCGGTTGTTCACGTTCTAATTTAGTCATAGAACGAATAATTGCCTCAATATGCCCAATTTGCTTTTCATCAACTTGCGCATTTTTCAGCCCTTTAATTTTATTTGCACCAGGAAGCATCCCTAACAATTCGTCAAGTGGTCCAAGTTGACGCACTTGTCCAAGTTGTTCTAGGAAATCGTCAAGTGTAAACGAAAGCGTACGCATTTTTTGCTCAAGTTCTTTTGCTTTCTCTTCATCAACTGTAGCTTGCGCTTTTTCAATTAATGTTAAGACGTCGCCCATCCCTAAAATGCGGGATGCCATACGTTCTGGATGGAACGCTTCAATCGCATCTAGTTTTTCACCCATACCAGCAAATTTAATTGGTGTATTTGTTACAGCCTTAATAGATAATGCCGCACCACCGCGCGTATCACCATCTAGTTTCGTTAATACAACACCCGTTAACCCTAACTGATCATGGAAACTTTGTGCAACATTTACCGCGTCTTGTCCTGTCATCGCATCGACAACAAGGAAAATTTCATCCGGATTCGCAACTTCTTTCACTTTCGCTAATTCATCCATTAGTTCTTCATCAATATGCAGGCGACCTGCTGTATCGATTAAAACATAATCGTGATGATCTTCTTTTGCCTTTGCAATCGCTTGTTTCGCAATTTCAACAGGACTTACTTGATCTCCTAAAGAGAAAACAGGCATGTCCAATTGCTTCCCTAATGTTTCAAGCTGTTTAATCGCTGCTGGACGGTAAATATCCGCTGCAACAAGCATCGGTTTACGATTATGCTTTTTACGAAGCAAATTCGCAAGCTTACCTGTTGTCGTCGTTTTACCCGCACCTTGCAGACCAACCATCATTATAACAGTCGGTGGCTTATTAGCAACAGCAATTTTGCTTTGCTCTCCGCCCATAAGTTCTGTAAGTTCTTCCTGTACAACTTTAATTACTTGTTGTCCAGGTGTCAAACTTTTCATTACATCTTGTCCGACAGCACGCTCAGACACACGCTTTACAAAATCTTTTACTACTTTAAAGTTAACATCCGCTTCTAAAAGAGCTAGACGAACTTCTCTCATCATTTCTTTCACATCGGCTTCAGAAACTTTTCCTTTGCCGCGGATTTTTTGCATTGTCTGTTGAAGTCGGTCGGCTAATCCTTCAAATGCCATATTGCCGCCCTCCTAATCTAATTTTTCGATAGCTTCAACAACTTGTTTCATTTCTTCATTCACATGCTCTTCTTCGCTGATTAGCTGTTTTAGCTTTGCAACAAGTCGCTGTCGCTCTTGAAACTTTTGAAGTAATACTAATTTATCTTCATATTCTTCAAGCATCGCTTCAGTCCGTTTAATGTTATCATACACGGCTTGGCGACTTACATCAAATTCTTCCGCAATTTCACCAAGAGATAAATCATCTAGATAATAAAGCGACATATAACTTCTTTGTTTTTGCGTTAACAACGATTGATAAAAATCAAATAAATAGTTCATTCTCGTTGTTTTCTCGAGCATGTTGGATCATCCTTTGTTAAGTGATTTCCCTTTACATCAATTAGTTTACATGGAGTATAAAAGAGTGTCAAGTTTTTTTCTTAACATCACTTATTTTTTATAGAAAAAGAAGCGGTAATACCGCTTCTTTCATTTATACTTCTTCTGTTTCTACTAAATTTGCAAATAAACCATACACATATTGTTCTGGATCAAACTGCTGCAGATCATCCATTTGCTCTCCTAAGCCAACAAATTTCACCGGTACATCCATTTCGTTACGAATTGCTAATACGATACCACCTTTAGCAGTTCCATCTAACTTCGTTAAAACAATACCAGTAACATTCGTTGCTTCACGGAATGTTTTCGCTTGACTTAGACCGTTTTGACCTGTTGTTGCATCAATAACTAGTAACACTTCATGAGGAGCTCCTGGTACTTCACGCTCAATTACACGCTTCACTTTCTCTAACTCTTTCATTAAGTTCACCTTATTTTGCAAACGTCCTGCTGTATCACATAGTAATACATCTACTTTACGCGCTTTTGCAGCTTGTACAGCGTCATACATTACCGCTGCAGGGTCAGAACCAGACCCTTGTTTAATGACTTCTACACCAACGCGATCGCCCCATACTTCTAATTGTTCAATCGCGCCAGCACGGAACGTATCTCCTGCTGCCAATAGGACTGACTTACCTTCTGATTTAAATCTATGTGCCAGTTTACCAATTGTCGTCGTTTTCCCTACACCGTTAACACCTACAAATAAAACAACTGTTAATTGATCTTCTTGCATATTGATTTCATTACTAAAGTCGCTGTCACCTTTATAAATGCCAACTAACTTTTCCGAAATAACAGCTTGTACTTCTTTTGGGTCCTGAATATTTCGGCGCTGCACTTCTTCTTTCAACTGGTCAATTAATTCCATTACAGTCGAAACCCCTACGTCTGCGCCGATTAAAATCTCTTCTAACTCTTCAAAGAAATCTTCATCTACTTTACGGTAACGATAGACTAAATCATTTACTTTATCCGCAAATGAATTTCTCGTTTTTTCCAATCCGTGTTTAAATTTCTCTGTTACTGTATCCGTTTGTTTTGAAATTTTTTCTTTAAGTTTTTTAAAAAAGCTCATGCTTCCCATCCTTCCTATTTACTCGCCACAAGTTCTTCCCCGTCATCTAAACGAACAGAAACAAGCTTAGATACACCTGATTCTTGCATCGTTACACCATACAATACATCAGACTCTTCCATTGTACCTTTCCTGTGTGTAATTACAATAAACTGCGTCTCATCACTAAATTTCTTTAAATATTGCGCAAAACGAGCAACATTCGCTTCGTCTAGAGCCGCTTCTACTTCGTCTAGTACACAGAATGGTACTGGGCGTACTTTTAAAATACCAAATAAAAGCGCTATTGCCGTTAAAGCACGTTCTCCACCTGACAGTAAACCTAAGTTCTGCAATTTCTTTCCTGGTGGTTGTGCAACAATATCAATACCAGTATTTAATATGTCTCCAGGATCCGTCATTACTAAATCCGCTCTACCGCCTCCGAATAATTCAGTAAATACAGATTGAAACTCCGTTCGAATCCCTTCAAAAGTAGTAGAAAAACGTTTCTTCATTTCTTCATCCATCTCAGTAATAAGTTGGTGCAATGTCGCTTTCGCTTCCTCTAAATCATCTCGTTGCTCTAGTAAGAACGTATGACGTTCCGCTACTCGCTCGTATTCATCAATTGCACCCAAGTTTACTGTACCTAACTCTTCTATGGATAGTTTTATTAATTTCACCTTTTTACGCGCATCTTCTGCAGGCATCGTCATTGTATACTTCAGTTTTGCTGCTTCAAATGAAATCGTATATGTTTCACGTAAATGTTGCAATCTATTTTCCAACTCAACATCAAGTCGGTTAATTTTCACTTCTTGATCTTTCAACAACTCAAGAATATATTTATGTTTGCCTAACGTTTCCTTCACATTGCGTTCTAAATGCTCCACTCTCTCTTGTAATGATATACGTTGTTCACGGCGAGAGCGAATTAATTCTGAAGTTTGATTACGATCATATGCTTTTTTCTCAATCATATTCGTAATTTGTTCTTCACCACTTGAATTAGATGTCATTTCTTGCTTTAAGAATGCTAAATCTTCTTTTGTTTTTACAAGTGTTGTATCAGTTTCTTCTTTTTCCTTCGTTAATCGTTCAACTTTTTCTTTTTGATTAGACAAACGTTGTTGTTGTTCAGCCGCTTGTACTTTCAGCTCAGTCATTTCCTTCTGAACTTTTTCTTTTGAAGAATGTTGCTCACTTTTTTGTTTCGTTAACGCGACGATTTTGCTATCTAATTCCGAAATCTCTGCTTGAAGAGTTGCTAAAATCTTTTCTAACTCTCCTTTACGTCCTTGCATTTTCACTTGATCTTGTAAAAATCCTTCTATCTCTAAGTCGTATATAGATAAGCGATCATTAATTCGATGTTCTTCTAATTCTAATTGATTAATTTCTTCTCTTAATTTTTGTTCATCTACACGCTCAGTTTCTACACCTTGGCGTAGTTCGCGTATTTGTACTTCTTTTTCTTGAATCTCTTGCTTTACTGCTTTAACAAAGTTTTCTAGCTTCGTTGTTTTTTCTTCCATATCAGTGAGCTTTTTAGTCCATTCTTCAAGTTCACGCTGACGTCCTAATAAAGAAGATTTCGCCTGTTTTACAGCTCCACCAGTCATTGAACCCCCAGGATTCACTACGTCACCTTCAAGTGTTACAATACGATAGCGATATTGTAATTGTTTCGCTAATTCATTTGCACCGCGTAAATCTTTCGCAACAACAACTGTACCTAATAGGCTCGAAACGACATTCTCGTATTTATTATTGTACTGCACAAGTTCTGCCGCTACTCCTACAAACGATGGATGTTGATTCACAACACGTAACTGTTCAAATGATAACGATCTACTTTTAATAACAGCTTGCGGTAAAAACGTTGCACGTCCATGTTTATTCTGCTTTAAAAATGCAATTGCATTACGAGCATGTTCCTCTGTTTGTACAACGATATGCTGCATTGCTGCACCTAGAGCAATTTCCATTGCAACTTCATATTCTTTCGGTACCGTTAACAGTTCCGCAACAGCACCCTCGATACCTTGCAACCTATTTTCTCTAGCTTTCAATACTTCACGTACACCTTGGTAGAAACCAGAATAGTCCTCTTGCATCTCTTCTAGCATTTCTTTTCGTGAGCGCGCCTGTTGTACAAATTGATATGCTTGATACAGTTTTGTTTCATTTTCACTATACTGCGTCTTACATTTCCCAAGCGCCGCTTCTGTTTTCTGTATGTTCGAAATGATACCAGCTATTTTTTCTTTCACTTGTTCATAACTTTCAACAAGTTTCGTCTTTTTCGCTGTGATTTCCATACGCATTTCTACATATTTCGCATTCTCTTCATCAAGACGTTCATTTTTAGAGTTTTGCTGTTTAGACTGTTCTTCAATCATAGATAATTCATTACGCTGACTAGCTTGTTGATTTAAAAGTTCAATATAATCCCCTTTTAAATTTTCAATCTGTTCCTCTAAATTATCCGCAAAAGTTGCAAGCAGTTGTTCATTATCAAGCAAATTTCTCTCCAATTCTTTTACTTGATCTACAAATTGCATTAACACTTCTGTACTTGATTCAATTTCACCATCATAACTTTTAGCTTTTTCTGTCAATTCAACAATTAACTGTTCAAGTTGTGCACAATGCGTCGTAGCATTTTGCTTCCTCTCTTTTAACAGCTCACGTTGTCCTTCTAATTTTTCTAGCTCTTTGCTAGAAAGAAGAAGAACTTCTTGCAAGGAATCTACAGACTCATCTACCGCTTGTAATTGTCCACGTAATTCCTCAAGCTCTTCTTCACTTTTTTGTAAATGCGTTGACATTTTAGCTTCTTCGTTTTTATTATGCCCAAACTGACTTCGAAGCGCTTCCCATTTCTCATGCAATTCTTCAATTTCATGTACAATAAGCGCAGCTTCTACTTTCTCTAACTCTTCTTTTTTCTCGAGATAATCTTTCGCAATAGATGCTTGTCTCTCTAACGGTTCTACTTGAATACTCAATTCATGAATAATATCTTGTACACGATTTAAGTTTTCTTGTGTATCCGCTAATTTCCCTTCAGCTTTCTTTTTACGAAGTTTGTATTTCAGCACACCTGCCGCTTCTTCAAATACACCGCGACGTTCTTCTGATTTACTACTTAAAATCTCTTCCACTTTCCCCTGACTAATAATTGAAAAGGCTTCTCTTCCCATGCCAGAGTCCATAAATAAATCGATAATGTCTTTCAATCTACAAGATTGTTTATTTATATAAAAGTCACTATCACCTGAACGAGATACACGGCGCGTTACACTCACCTCGTTATATTCAATCGGTAAACGTTGATCTTCATTATTTAAAGTTAATGTTACTTCAGCTACATTAACCGCTCTCCTCGTTTCACTACCGGCAAAAATAACATCCTCCATCTTTGCACCACGTAATGATTTTGCAGATTGTTCACCAAGTACCCAGCGAATTGCATCAGTAATATTACTTTTCCCGCTCCCATTAGGCCCTACTACAGACGTAACACCTGGAACAAAATCGACAGATACACGCTCAGCAAAAGATTTAAATCCTGCTATTTCTAATCTTTTTAAAAACACGAAAGGTCTTCCTCCTATTCTCCGTTGTTATATACGTTGTCTGTACGAAACCAAGCTATAATACGGATTTACTTTCCTTTCATTTATCTACAAAAGAAAAGTTTCATTCTATGCATAAGGAATCCCCCTATTCAAAGGGGGATTCCTTATAGTTGTTCTTTTAATTTTTTCAATGCTTCTGCAGCAGCTTGTTGCTCTGCTTCTTTTTTCGACTTACCACTACCAAGACCTAACGCTACATTATTTAATGTAACACGTGACACAAATTCTCGATTATGGGCTGGTCCTTTTTCTTGCAAAATTTGATACTCAATGTTGCCACTACCATCACGCTGGATCAATTCTTGCAATTGACTCTTATAATCCATCACATGAGAAAAAGCACCTTCATTAATTTTCGGATACACAATTTCTTTTAAGAATCCCCAAACTGTTTCTAGCCCTTGATCAAGATAAAGGGCACCAATAAACGCTTCAAAGACATCCGCTAATAAAGCTGGTCGTTCACGTCCACCTGTCATTTCTTCACCTTTCCCTAATAAAACAAGGCTTCCAAATGACAGCTCATTTGCAAAACGAACAAGAGATGGCTCACATACAATAGCTGCACGTAGTTTTGTTAACTCTCCTTCGCTCATTGTCGGATATTTTTGAAACAGATACTGCGATACAGTAAGTTCCAATACTGCATCACCAAGAAATTCGAGACGCTCATTGTCTTCATGCGGTTTTTTTCGATGCTCATTCACATACGATGAATGCGTAAATGCTTGAGTCAATAATTTTTCATCTGTAAACGTAATACCTATCTTTTCTTGAAACACTTTAAACGCTTCACGGTATTTTGTTTCGTATTTTTTTTCTCTATATTTTCGGTACGGCATAGGTCCCTCCAGATATAAGCCGAGAAAGCCCCGCTAAATAACGGGACTTCACTTAAGCATTATAGATGACTCTCTATGTAAGTCACAGCATCGCCAACAGTAGCAATCTTTTCAGCATCTTCATCAGAAATTTCCATTTCGAATTCATCTTCTAATTGCATTACAAGTTCTACTACATCTAGGGAGTCTGCGCCTAAATCTTCTTTAAAGCTTGCAGCTGGTACTACTTCAGTTTCTTCTACACCTAAACGATCAACGATGATTTTTGTTACACGCTCTAAAACATCTGCCATTCCATTCACCTCCCCTCAAATATTATATTAAATATTGTCCAAAAAAACTAGATGAAATCGATTCTTTTATTACATTACCATTCCGCCATCAACATTTAACGTTTGTCCTGTAACATATTTGCTTTGATCCGAAGCAAAAAACGTTACAGCATTCGCGATATCTTGCGCTTCACCAAACTGTGCAGCCGGAATAACTTTTAACATTTCACCTTTTATATTTTCATCTAATACGTCCGTCATATCAGTTGCAATAAATCCAGGAGCAATTGCATTTACAGTTATATTTCGACTTGCTAATTCTTTTGCTGATGTTTTTGTTAATCCAATTACACCAGCTTTAGCAGCAACATAATTAGCCTGCCCTGGATTTCCTACAACACCAACAACAGAAGCAATATTTATTATTCTACCATGACGTTGGCGCATCATATAACGAGATACTGCTTTTGTACATAAGAATACACCTTTTAAGTTTGTATTAATAACTGTATCCCATTCTTCTTCTTTCATACGCATTAATAAATTATCTTTTGTTACGCCAGCGTTATTTACAAGAATATCGACTTGTCCAAATGTATCTACTGTTTGTTTCACCATATTTGTAACATCTTCAGCATTTGCAACATCTGCTCTTACCGCAATTGCATCTGAACCTAATTTCTTGATTTCATCTACTACTTCATTCGCCTTTTGTTCATTACCAGCATAATTTACTACTACATTTGCCCCTTGTTTCGCTAAATCGATTGCAATCGCGCGACCAATTCCACGTGAAGCACCAGTTACTAATGCTACTTTCCCTTTTAACATCAGTTTTCTCCTCTCAAATTTGAAATGGTATCTTTTAATGTCGCTTCATCATATATGGCATATGCTTTCACTGATGAATTAATCGACTTCATAAGCCCAGCAAGTACTTTTCCAGGTCCAATTTCAATAAATATATCCACACCTTGTTTCACCATAGTTTCAATAGATGGGTACCATAATACAGGTGAATACAGTTGTTCAATTAGCTTCTCTTGAATATCTGCACCACGTGTAATAACATCTGCTGTAACATTTGCTATAACAGGAATATTCGTATCCTGAATTGTAATTTCATTTAACACACTTTGAAACTTCTCAGCAGCTGGCTTCATAAGAGAGGAATGAAATGGTCCACTTACTTTAAGCGGAATTGCTCTTTTAGCACCATTTTCTTTCGCTCTTTGAGAAGCAAGTTCTACCCCTTGATTTGTTCCAGAAATTACAATTTGCTTCGTACTATTCATGTTTGCAATCTGTACTGCATACCCTTCACTTGTTACTTCTTCTGTAACTCGTTTCAGCATATCTGGATCAGCACCTAAAATAGCTGCCATTGCCCCTTCCCCACCAGGAACGGCTTCTTCCATATATTCGCCACGTTTTCTTACAGCATATACAGCATCTTCAAAAGTTATAGCACCAGCTGCCACAAGAGCGCTATATTCACCTAAACTATGTCCTGCTACAAAATCAGGTGTAATGTCATACTCTTTCAAAGCTGTCAAAATAGCAAAACTGGTTGTTAATAATGCAGGTTGTGCATTTGTCGTTAATGTAAGCTTTTCCTGCGGCCCTTCAAAAATCACCTCTGAAAGTGAATCGTGTAACACCTCATCTGCTTTCGCAAACACTTTCGCAACCTCGTTATTATTCTCCGCTAACTGTCTACCCATTCCAACTGCCTGTGAACCTTGGCCCGGAAAAAGAAATGCTATTTTTCCCATTTCAAATCCTCCTCTTATTGAAGCGGCTCCTTCTCCATTACACTTGAAATTGTAGGAATTACTTCTTTCGCTACCATTTCTCTCGTTTGACGAATCGCACTAAATATCGATTGGTCATTTGAAGAACCGTGAGCCTTAATGACAGGAGCTTTCAATCCAAACAATGCGGCTCCTCCATACTCCGAATAATCCATTTTATCTTTTAATACCATAAGTTTTGGTTTTAATACCGCTGCTGCTAATTTGCTCGTAAACGAACTCATTAATTGCTCTTTTAACATAGAGAATAGCGCAAGTGCTGTTCCTTCTAGTGATTTTAGAGCTACGTTCCCTGTAAAACCATCACACACAACAACATCTGCTACACCTTGCAATAAATCTCTTGATTCAACGTTTCCAACAAAATTAATTGGTGCATCTTTGAGCATAGCAAAGACCTGTTTTGAAAGCTCGTTTCCTTTTCCATCCTCTGTTCCAACATTTAAAAGTCCAACACGAGGGTTTTTAATTCCTCTTACCTTCTCTGCGTAAACAGAACCCATCACTGCATATTGATATAAATGAACTGGTTTTGCATCAACGTTTGCTCCAACATCTAACATAACAAAACCTTCTCCATCAACAGTTGGCATTGTCGGTGATAAAGCTGGTCGTTCAATTCCTTCCATACGACCGACAACAAATAATCCTGCTGCCATTAAAGCCCCTGTACTACCTGCTGATATACAAGCATCTGCAATACCATCTTTCACTTGCTGCGCTGCTAGTACCATTGAAGCTTGTTTTTTTCGACGAACCGCCCTTACTGGCTCATCTGTCGATTCAATTTTTTCGTCTGTATGAAGGATAGTAATTCGCTCTTCACTCGTTAAGTATTGACGGATTTCTGCTTCTTTCCCTACTAACGTAATATGTAAATCTGAATATTCCTTAATAGCTTTCATTGCTCCTAATACTACAGCCTTTGGAGCGTGATCTCCGCCCATTGCATCTATTGCGATTTTCATAAGTTGTTACCTTCCTCACTATTATTACTAGATCGATACATTTCAAAAGTGCCTGTAAAAACAAGTTCTTCTCCAACAAAGCTACGCACTTTGACAACCGTCCGTCCTTTATCATTCTCTACATCTTCAACGCGCGCTTTTGCAACTACACGTTCTCCTAATTTTACAGGACGAATGTATCGAATGGTAGACTTTGCAGTTAAAGCTAATTCTTCATCAATAACTGCAACAGCTAGTGAGTTTGCTTGCGCAAACAAATGATGCCCACGAGCAATTTGATTTCTTTTAAATACATGTTCTACCTTTACTTCAAAGATAGATATCGCATGTCTATCTAATTCTATATCGATAATTTCTCCGACAACCTCTTCTAACGGTAAAGATTTCACATCTTCTTCATGTTGTTTTGTAGCCACATGCTTAATTCGTTCTCTCAATTCAGGAATAGATAACTCCATACGATCCAGACGAACAGTCTGTATGCTCACTTGAAATTTTTCTGCTAAATCTTCATCCGTTATAAAAGGATTCGTTTCTATTGTTTGTTGTAATAATTCTTGTCTTTCTTTTTTACTTCTTCTCTTTTTCATACCGCACCATCCATTTTTATGACTAGGTACTAACAGTAGTATATAATCATTAAAAGTAGAATGCAACAAAAACTTTTGCAGACTACTTTTAATCGAGCTTCTCTCCCTGGAACACACCTGTTCCGTCAAGATAAGTACGCAACGAAGCATACTGATCATTATGCCAAAACGCTTCTGAATCAACTAGTATCGCCGCATCTTGTCTCGCTGTTTCTAACGCCCGATAATCATGTACCATATCAGCAACCTTAAATTCTGGTAGACCACTTTGCTTACTTCCAAAGAAATCCCCAGGACCTCGTAACTCTAAATCTTTTTCTGACAATACAAATCCATCATTTGTTTCAGTCATAATACGCATTCTTTCTTTTCCTGTTTCTGATTTCGGGTCTGCAATTAATAAGCAATATGATTGTTCACTACCACGCCCAACACGCCCCCTGAGCTGATGAAGCTGCGATAAACCGAAACGCTCCGCGTCATAAATAACCATAACAGTCGCATTTGGTACATTCACACCTACTTCAACAACTGTTGTCGAAACAAGAATTTGCACTTTATTTTCACTAAACTGTCCCATTATCTCTTCTTTTTCTTGAGATGATAGTCTCCCATGCATTAATCCAACTTGGCACTTACCTTGATAATGATGAGTCAGCATACTATGTAAATCGATAGCATTTTGTACATCAAGTTTCTCAGACTCTTCAATAAGAGGACAAATAACATATGCCTGTCTTCCTTTTTTTATCTCTTTCTCCACAAAGCCGAGAACACGGTCTAACATATCATGTTTTGCCCAATACGTTTCGATTACCTTTCTACCAGCTGGCATTTCATCGATAATAGAAACGTCCATCTCTCCAAATGCCGTAATAGCTAACGTTCGCGGAATTGGGGTTGCCGTCATAAACAATACATCTGGACTTTCACCTTTCTCACGTAAAACCCGGCGCTGCGCTACACCAAATCGATGCTGTTCATCGGTAATAACGAGACCTAACCTATGAAATATAACTTCATCTTGAATTAAAGCGTGCGTCCCAACAAGGATATCTACTTCTCCCTGCTCTAATCTCGCCAAAATTCCCCGACGTCTCGCACCCTTAACAGAACTCGTTAACAGTTCAACCGTCATACCGAAATGAGAAAACGTCTCCGCAAGCGACTGATAATGTTGTTCGGCTAAAATTTCTGTAGGAACCATTAAAGCACCTTGATAATGAGCTAATTTTGCGGCATAGAGACCAATCGCAGCAACAACTGTTTTCCCAGAACCAACGTCACCTTGCAACAGCCTGTTCATCCGATAAGGAGATGTCATATCCTTTAAAATTTCATCTACAACCCGGCGCTGTGCACCAGTTAACGGAAACGGAAGTGCATCGATAAATTCTTGTAATTCTGTTGACGGGATTTCCTTCTTCGTACCTTTTGAATTTTCTCTCTCCATTTTCCTTAGTGTTTGCATTTTTAGCTGAAATAAGAAAAACTCCTCATATACAAAACGGCGACGAGCTTGCTTTAAATCTTCTTGCCCTACCGGAAAATGCAACGCCCTGAGTGCTTCATAACGTGGTAATAATTTATACCGATTTAACAAACCATCTGGTAGCACTTCGACTATAGAATCTCCATACTCCTTTAGCGCTTGTGCAATAAAACGGCGCATCTGTTTTACTGTAAGCTTTCCTTTCACTGAATATACAGGCTCTACTTCTTGTTGACGAACAACCGGTCCAAAATGAAGCTCTGATACAGCAATTGTTTGACGATGTTGATCCCATTTACCAGTAATCGTTACCGTTTCATCCAAATTTAACTTTTGCTTATAGTAAGGTCTATTAAAACATACAGCCGTAATTAAATAACGACCGACGAGAACACGAACTGTAAGACGTGATTTTTTCTTACCATAGTATTGTAGTAACGGAGCACTATGAACTTTCCCTTCAACTGTTACACGCTCATCATGCTTTACTTCAGCAAGATCTTTCATCGCATAATCTTCATAACGGTACGGAAAATGCTCTAATAGATGAGAAACTGTATAAATTCCCATCTCGTGTAGTAATTCAGATGTTTCTCCTCCGATTCCCTTTACATCTGTAACAGGAACTTGTACAACTTCATTCAAGATTCTCACACTCCGTCACATTATTTTCTTTGTTACACTCTATTTGAGTATCAATTAACATCTGCAATCGCTATCTTTCACCTTATATATTCTATCATAGGCATTCTAAGAGAAACTACTCAAATCCCTTATACACAACAAGTAAAAAAGAGCCTCACTATTAGCAGCAAGGCTCTTTTCTTTATTCCATATGCTAGCCTTTTGAATAAAAACTAGTAATAACGTTCACATTACTACTTCTGATCCATTAGCAAGTAAGTGATCCATTTATTTTCAAAACGAATCTTTTTTATTCTACAGAGAAGATGAAAGAATACACCGGTTGATTCCCAGCATGCACTTCTACTTCAGCATCTTCAAATTTCTCTTCTACAAATGCAACTAACTCAGCTACTTCTTCATCAGTTGCATCTTCACCTTGTAGAATCGTTACGATTTCAGACTCTTCATCAATCAATGCTTCTAATAATTGCTTTGCAGCTCCTACTTTTTCAGCATTTGTTGATACGATTTTTCCATCTGCAATGCACATGAAATCGTCTTTTTGAATTGCTACACCGTCAATTTCCGTATCACGAACAGCATACGTAATTTGACCCGTTTTCACATGAGATAAAGCTTCTTTCATGTTTTCTTCATTTTCTTCTAACGTTCCAACTGGATTAAATGCTAACATTGCAGCCATACCTTGAGGAACTGTTTTTGAACGAATAACAATAACTTCTTGATCAACAACTGACGCTGCTTGTTCTGCTGCCATCACGATGTTTCCGTTATTTGGTAAGATGATGATTTTTTCAGCATTCGCCTCTTCAATCGCCTTCACAATATCCTCCGTACTCGGATTCATCGTTTGGCCACCTTCGATTACTTTCGTTGCACCAATGCTCTCAAATAAAGTTTTAATACCAGATCCCATAGCTACAGTTACGATACCATATGGTTGTTTTTCTTTCGATTGAGTTGTTTGCTCAGGAACCATAGTAGGTTCATCTAATAAAGCGGTATGCTGTTCACGCATATTTTCTACTTTAATCTTAATTAAACTACCATAGCGTTGCCCATAATTCATAGGATCTCCAGGATGTTCCGCATGAATATGAACCTTAACAACCTCATCATCTGATACAACAAGTAGTGAATCTCCGTATACACTAATATCTTCACGGAATTTTTGTTCAGAGAAATTATGTTCCTTCATTTTTTCAGGCTCTAATTTCACCATGAATTCCGTGCAATATCCATACTTTATATCTTCTGTACTCAATTGGCTTTGTACACTACGGTGATGTTCTGCGCGTACCATGTCATTCATAGATGGTTGGGCAGACACATCAGAAGAAATTGTTTCTCCTTTTAAGTCAGCTAAAAATCCTTCATATACAACAACAAGACCTTTACCACCGCTATCTACAACGCCAACTTGTTTTAATACAGGTAATAAATCTGGCGTACGATTTAACGATGCATTGGCTTCTTTCACAACGTCTTCCATAAACAAAACAAAGTCGCGCTGTTTTTTCGCAACTGTCACTGCATATTTACCCGTTTCTCTTGCAACCGTTAAAATCGTTCCTTCAATCGGTTTCATAACCGCTTTGTAAGCCGCTTCTACCCCAGCATCTAAAGCTGCAGCAAAATCAACTGTTGTTAATTCTTCTTTTTGTTCAATGGATTTTGAAAAACCACGGAATAACTGAGATAAAATAACGCCAGAGTTACCACGAGCTCCCATTAATAATCCTTTGGCTAAACTTACACCGACTTTACCAGCGTGCTGTGAAGGATTTGCTTTCACTTCACGTGCGCCTGAAGTCATTGATAAGTTCATGTTTGTACCGGTATCGCCATCTGGAACTGGAAATACGTTTAATGCATCAACAAGCTGAACATTATTTGTTAAATTATTCGCTCCTTGCATGATCATTTGTGATAAACGTTTCCCATCAATTTTTTGAATTGACACAGATTTTCCTCCTTAATGCACATTACAAGTTTATTACTTTAACTCCTTGTACGTAGATGTTTACAGAATCTACTGCTAGTCCTACAGTTTGATCTAATGTATATTTCACTTTCGTCTGCACGTTATGTGCTACTTCTGAAATTTTCGTACCATAGCTCACAATAATATACATATCAATATGTACTTCATCTTCATCTTTACGAACAATAACACCTCTAGTGAAGTTTTCTTTTCGTAAAATGTCTGTTAATCCATCTTTTAACTGATTTTTTGATGCCATACCTACGATACCGTAGCAATCTACCGCGGCACCTCCAGCAATTGTTGCAATTACATCTGTACTAATATCAATTTGACCGTACTTCGTTTTAATTTCAATTGACATCTCGTTTCCCCCTTCATAAATGGTGAAAGTGAGCTAGACTACTTTAGTTACTATCATATAATCTTTTCAAAGAAAATTCCATCGTTCTTTCTTTTCACTCTCATATTTTATGTTTTATACTACACTTTTCTATGATGAGCAAAATAGTCCATTGTTATTATACAACATGTACCACTATAATATGTCAAGCAAATTTTCTTGATTTCAACTTTTCTTCACTTACATATAGTGTCAAGTAATTTTTCTTGATTTCTTTTTTCTACAGTGTTGCATTCTCTTTTTAGTTGTGTTAAATTATAGTAGTGTTTTTAGCATCGCAAAAAAGACTAACATTGAAAAATTACGTATGGTAAGGTGTCAAGGGAGGGAAATATAAATGGCTCGTGTTTGTGCTATCACTGGAAGAAAAGCTCGTTCTGGTAACTCTCGTTCTCACGCAATGAACGCTACAAAACGTAAATGGGGCGCTAACCTTCAAAAAGTTCGCGTACGCATCGACGGTAAAGTTCAACGTGTTTACGTTTCTGCTAGAGCATTAAAATCTGGCAAAATCGAACGTGTTTAATAATAAAAAAAAGAGCCGCTAGGCTCTTTTTTTACTATACCAATGGAAAAAGCACCTATTATCGGTGCTTTTTTTAGTCTTTTTTGAAGGTGTTTAACATCGCACGAACAATTCCACCAAGAAATTTAGGTAACTTAATTGTATAAAATCTCATGGTTTCCCTCCTAATCCCCTTTACTCCACTTGCCCACTATATGATGCAAGGAGCAAAATTGTTTCTTCAATCAGTGCTTCTTATCATCATTAATATGCCAGATGCGAATGAAAAAGTACCTTTTTCCTCAATGAGTTCATTACTAATACAAAGTGTCGATCCCCACTCTATCGTTTTATTAGTAAGAGGGTACTTAAATCCTTGTAGTGTAATACCTTCTACACTTTCAGTAACTGGCACAAATGATACATAGGGGAAATTTTTATTTATTCCAATTGTATATGTACCAACTTTTTTCACCATTATTTCATTTTTATTATCCACAATACACATTTCCACTTTTGCTTCTAAACCCTTTAAAAGCATCTGTATATTTGCTAAACCATGATCCAACCGCCCACCAGTTGCACCAAAAATACGAATTAATTTGGGGTTCTGTTCTAAAGCCCAACTAATTGCAATCTCTAAATCCGTTTGATCTTTTTCTCGTGGAACAATATGTAATTCATCTGTTTGCTGTCCCATCCATACTAATTCTTCTTCAGTTACTGAATCGTAATCTCCGAACGCAACAGATGGAGTAATCCCTCTTTTTAGTAAATGGTACACTCCTCTATCAACCGCCGCCCACACTACTTCTTCATTTTCATATCGAGAAAAATCTGCGCAATATTCTGCAGGGCCTCCTGCTAAAATATGAATAATCATTTTTCCTTCCCCTTCTATTGTAAAAAGGCAATCTGCCATTCGGTAGATTGCCTTTTTACATATTTTTCGCTCTATCCTGTCTAAATAGTGAAGTCTTACTAAACCCGAAACTTCACTAGGATAGGGATCTGTTCATTCATTATCCACGAATGATACGGATCGCTTCACCGCGGTCTTTTTGATTGTATACCGCTGATCCAGCTACAAGTACATTCGCTCCTGCTTCAACACAAAGTCTTGCCGTTTCAGCGTTGACACCACCATCAACTTCAATTTCGACTTCTAGATTTCGCTCTTTAACCATTTCTGCAACTTGTTTAATTTTCGGTAATACAGAATGGATAAATTTCTGTCCACCAAATCCAGGATTCACCGTCATAAGTAATACCATATCTATATCTTCTAACACATGCTCAATCACCGAAACTGGCGTATGTGGATTTAATACAACCCCTGCTTTAATGCCATGAGATTTAATTAACTGAATTGTACGATGTAAATGAGGACACGCCTCTACATGAACAGTAATAATATCCGCTCCCGCTTTCGCGAAAGTTGGGATATAGTTATCAGGATTTTCAATCATTAAATGCACATCTAACGGTAATGATGTAATCGGACGGATCGCTTCTACAATTAATGGCCCAATCGTAATATTCGGTACAAAATGCCCGTCCATTACATCGACATGAATGTAATCAGCTCCGCCTTTTTCTACATCTTTAATTTCTTCCCCTAATTTTGAAAAATCTGCTGATAAGATCGATGGTGCAATTTTAATCATAACTAATACCTCGGCTTTCTCTCTCTAATTTCTTCTACGAATTGTTGGTAATTCTTATAACGATATTCTGTAATCTTTCCTTCTTCAACCGCAGCTTTCACCGCACATTTCGGTTCAGAAAGATGTGTACACCCTCTAAATTTACAGTATTGGCTCGCTTCTTTCAACTCAGGAAAACAATATGTAAGATCTTCTACCTCTATATCTATGAAATCAAGTGAACTAAAACCAGGTGTATCCGCAACAAGTCCACTTCCAACTGCAATTAATTCCACGTGTCTTGTCGTATGTTTTCCGCGTCCTAAATGTGAGGAAATATCATTTGTTTTTAGTTCTAAATCCGGACGTAATACGTTAAGCATCGAAGATTTCCCAACACCTGATTGGCCAGCAACGACAGAAACACAACCTTCTAAAAATGGTTTTAAAATAGCAATACTTTCCGATGTATTTATAGAAGTAAATAATACATCATAACCCATTTCACGATAATCATTTGCATAAGCTTCAACGGTTTCTCGCATCTTTTCATCCACTAAATCCATCTTACTAATACAAATAATCGGCTTAATGTTATGATATTCAATCAGCACTAAAAATCGATCTAACAGTCCAGGATTAAAATCTGGTTCTACTGCAGAGAAAACAAGGATTGCTTGATCCACATTAGCAATAGGAGGCCTAACAAGTTCATTTTTTCGATCAAATACTTCAAGCACGTAGCCTTCCGTTGGGTTATCTGCTTGAAAAACGACTTGGTCTCCTACAAGTGGTGTAATTTTATTTTTTCTAAATACACCACGCCCACGACATTGTGTAATCCCTTCTTCATGTTGTACATAATAAAATCCACTTAAAGCTTTTACAATTTTTCCTTCTGGCATATAATTCTCCTTTATTTTGTATAAAGTGAAGCTGTAATTAAAACGAATAGACTAGAGTTCTTTAAACAATTATTTTAAAACCCACCAATATATAACCAGGTTCATATATTTAATCTCTACCATCAATTCGAAATATTTTTTACAACAATATCACTTGTATAGCTTTTTGAATCATATATTTTTGCCTGTTATACAGTCCACCTTGTAGACAGCATAACAGGCAAGGGTAATGCATTCCATTCTCTATAAAAAGAAAATGGAATTCACTATTATTGAGTTGGATATGGTACTTCCTTATCGATAATCGTTACTCCATCCCGTACGATTTTATAGTGACCCTTTGAGCCTTCTTGAATTACAAATTCTAAAGAAATTGTTGCCGACTCTGAAATCGTTCTAGTTTCAATTGGTCTATCCATCTTTTGTTGCATATCTTCTTTATAAATTTCTATTGTTTGCGGTTTTTTCTCACCTATTATAGAAGACTCATATGGGATAGAAATGTTATCCACCTTCACTGTTTTTGTTACTTTCGGCTTAGGGCCATTCGAGATGATAAGTGTCACTTTATCTCCTTCTTTTAACGGAGTTCCTGGTTTTGGCGATTGCGAAATTACAAGACCTTTATCAACCGTATCTGAATACTCTCGTTTTATATCTGGAGTTAATTTTCTCTCATTCAAATCACCAGTTGCACTATTTTCAGTCCATCTTGAAAAATCACCTGGTCTATTTTGATAAGGACCTTTACTTATCCAAACTTTCAGTTCTTGCTCCGCCTCTACAACCATTTGATCAGGTGTCGGTATTTGTTCTACAATTTCACCTTTTGGTTTATCATTTTCAATATAATTTTCAGTAACCTGTTTATATCTTTCTTCTAACTCGGGTTTTACACTCTCAAAGTTTTGACCTGTAAAATCCTTCATCTTACTTTTCTTTTTTCCACCTGATTGATAGATAGTAATTTTAGAACTTTCCTTCACTACTCTTCCTGCTACAGGATCAGTTTTTATTACATCTCCAGCTTCCACATCATCTGTATATACAATATTAGGTTCTGTCACTTCAAAACCTTTTTCTACCAATTTATTTACAGCTGTCGTATATTTCATACCAGCCACATCAGGAACTTTTACATCTTTCGGAATAAAGAATCCCGGAATAACAGTAAGAGCTAATGTTATTCCAATTGCTAAAAGTAAAAATGTCGTAATTAAAACCTTAATCCATTTATTACTTCGTTTTTTCTTCTTATCTAATTCAGTATGTTCTTTTCTTTTTGGTTCATCCACTTTACTTCCACTTAAAACAATCGTTTCATCAGTTACATTTTCAAATAATTGTTCTTGTTGGATAATTGGAATCGCTTTCGTCGCTTCCATATCTTCTGGTATGTAAAATGGCTGTTCATTAATTCGTTCTGGATATAGAGCCGTTTCAATATCTCGTTTCATCGCATTAGCAGATTGGTATCGATGGAACGGATCTTTAGCAGTTGCCTTTAATATAATATTCTCAACACTTTGCGGAATATTTTCATTCCATCTTCTTGGAGACGGTATTTCACTTTGTAAATGTTTTAAAGCTATTGCAACAGCAGATTCACCAGAAAACGGTTGTCTTCCTGTTAACAATTCGAACATAACAATACCAAGCGAATAAATATCTGATTGTTTATTTGCTATCCCGCCGCGCGCTTGTTCTGGTGATAAATAATGCACCGAACCAAGTACTGAATTTGTATGTGTAATAGTTGTTGCACTTGTAGCTGTCGCAATTCCAAAATCTGTTACTTTTACTACTCCATCAGCTCGAATTAAAATATTGTGCGGTTTTATATCACGATGCACAATTTCAAAATGATGAGCGTGTGCCATGGCGGATGTTAATTGCTCCATAATATCAAGAGCTTCCCCTATAGGTAACATCCCTTGCTCAATTATGTATTGCTTTAATGTTTGTCCAGGTACATACTCCATTACAAGATAATATATACCATCTTCTTCTCCAACATCATACATATTCACAATATTTGGATGCGACAACGTTGTAACAGATTGCGCTTCTCGATGGAAACGTTTAATAAACTCTTCGTTATTGGAATAGTCGAGTCTTAATATTTTCACCGCTACATCTCGGCCGAGTATGTCATCATGAGCTAAATATACATTGGCCATCCCTCCACCGCCAATCATTTTTAGCAGCTTATAACGGTCATTTAAGCGTTTTCCAATCAGCACGTTGCACTTCACCTACTTTCGTTTGTCGAATCCGCATAATCAATAAGAACAAGAGTAATATTATCCTCTCCACCACGATCATTCGCCAATTGAATGAGACTTTGCACCTTAGCTTCGAGCTGTTCATTTAACTGTAAAATTTGTTGCATATCAGTCATAGGGACTTTATTAGACAATCCATCAGAGCAAAGAAGCAATTGATCATCTTCTTCAAGTACCAATGTTTTAACATCTAATCCGACTTTTTCTTCTGTTCCTAGCGCTCTTAACAAAACATTTTTTTTCGGGTGGTATTCTGCATCTTCCTTTGAAATTTCACCATGTCTCACAAGTTCATTTACAAGTGAATGATCTTCCGTTACGAGCGACATTACTCCCTCTGATACCATATAACAACGACTATCTCCTATATGACCTATTGTTACAAAATTAGGCGTACAAATTGCTATGATAATCGTTGTTCCCATACCATCACACTCTACGTGTTGTTTAGAATATTCAAAAATGCGTTCATTAATAATTCCAACACTAGTATGTAACCACTCTTCTACTTTTTTAGGCTCATTCATATTATGCGTTTGCTTCCAATAATCATGGAATAATTGAATGGCCATCGAACTAGCTACATCGCCAGCTCGATGACCTCCCATTCCATCTGCTACTACCGCTAAAATATTTCCATCTAAATTGTGAAAAACTCCTGCACTATCTTCATTATGTTGACGAACTTTCCCTTTATCCGATAGAAACACGGCTTTCATCTCGTCACCTCGTCTCTTCTTTGCGCTCCTTCGCACGCAACTGACCGCAGGCAGCATCAATATCGTGACCTTGTTCACGGCGAATTGTTACATTCACTCCACGATCTTTAAGCGTTTTTTCAAATAAGAAAATTTGCTCACGTGGTGTTCGTACGTAATCACGTTCTGGTACGTAGTTAACCGGAATTAAGTTCACATGACACTTTACACCTTTTAAGAGCGCAGCAAGTTCTTCAGCGTGCTCAACTTGGTCATTTTCTCCTCCAAATAGTCCATATTCAAATGTAATACGACGCCCTGTTCTATTTACATAGTATTTAATAGCTTCCATTAAATCAGGTAGCTTATAAGCACGGTTAATCGGCATTAATTTTGAACGTAATTCTGAATTTGGAGCATGCAATGAAATCGCAAAATTAATTTGTAACTCTTCTTCAGCAAACTTGTAAATTTTCGGAATAATACCACTCGTCGAAACTGTCATATGTCTTGCACCAATATGAAGTCCTTTTTCATGGTTAGTGATGCGTAAAAATCCCATTAAATTATCATAGTTATCAAATGGTTCTCCAATTCCCATAACAACAAGAGAACTTACACGTTCTTCCGTTTCATCAAGCGCGCGTTGCACTTCTACTACTTGCGCTACAATTTCTCCAGCTTCTAGGTTTCGTTTTAACCCGCCAAGTGTAGAAGCACAGAACGTACAGCCAATACGACAACCAACTTGTGTTGTTACACAAATAGAATTTCCGTATTCATGTCGCATTAATACCGTTTCAATAGAATATCCATCATATAACTGGAATAAGAATTTAATCGTTCCATCCGAAGACGTTTGTTTTACTAACGTGTTTAAAGTAGTAATATCAAAGGAATTCGACAATTTATCACGCAATCCTTTAGAAAGGTTTGACATATCCTCATAATTTTTTACACGTTTTTTATATAGCCAGTCAAAAATTTGTCCAGCACGGAACTTCGGTTCTCCTTGTTCCTTTAACCAATCTTGCATTTCATGAAGTTGTAAAGAGTAAATTGATGGTTTTTTCGTTTCTACATTTTTCTTTTGTTTTTTTACAGTCGTTTCCATGATGCTACACCTTCTTCCTTAAACAAGCAATATAAAAGCCATCCGTTGCAAAATAATGCGGTAAAATTTGTACTTGACCTTCATTAATATACGGACTTAATTTTTCTGGCATACGTTCTTTTATCGTAGTATCCCATTCAAATTCAGGATGTTCTTTTAAAAATTTATCTATTACTTGTTCATTTTCTATTTTCTCAATTGTGCACGTACTATAAACAAGACGACCGCCTTGTTTTAATAATGGTGCTATCTTTTCTAATATCGCAAGTTGAATCGTCGATAATCTTTCACTATCGCCTTTATCTTTTCCTAACTTAATATCAGGTTTACGTCTAATTACCCCAAATCCAGAACATGGTGCATCTACTAATATTTTATCAAAAGTTTCATTTGCAAAGTGCTCTTGCACTTTTCTAGCATCTAACGCTTTTGTTTCTATATTTTCTAGACCAAGTCGCTCTGCTTGTTGTTTAATTAAACGCACTTTATGCGCGTGTAAATCAAGAGACATTACTTTACCAGTTCCCTTTAAACGCTCAGCTATATGCGTAGTTTTACCACCAGGAGCAGCACAACTATCAAGAACTGTCTCTCCCTCATTCGGGTCTAAAGCACGTGCAACAAGCATAGAGCTTTCATCTTGAATAGAAAGGAACCCTTTTTTAAACGCTTCTGTATGCGCTACATTCCCTCTTTCAATTTGAATTGCATCATCTGACAAATCGCCAGACTTTGCTTCTATTCCTTCACTTGCCAACAACTCAATTGCTTCTTCTACCGTTACTTTATCAACGTTCACACGTGCTGTAGGTACTGGTGGTAACATGTTTACTTCACACATTTTCTCTGCTGTCTCTAAACCATATTCAGATGCCCAATCTTGTACTAACCAAACTGGGTGACTCGTTGCAATTGCAAGACGTTCCACTGGATCTTTGATTTCATCTAATGAAGGTACACCTTCTCGCTGAATTGAACGCAATACTCCGTTCACCATGCCTGAAATCCCTTTATGCCCACGACGCTTTGCTATTTCAACCGCTTCATGAATAGCCGCTCTTTCTGGCACTCGGTCCAAATATATCATTTGATATAAAGATAAGCGAAGCAACACTCTTACCCACGCCTCAACCTTCTTTTTTAAAAAGAGCTGTAAATAATAATCTAATGTGTCACGACGTTGAATCGTTCCATATACAATTTCAGTTAATAAACCAATATCTTTTCTATCCATTGCATTTTTTTCAATTAGATTATTTAAAAGTAAGTTACTATATGCACCACTTTTTTCTACTTGAATTAAACCATCAAGAGCTAATTCACGAACATTTTGTCTCATGCATTTTCTCCTAACTTCGTGCCAATTTCAGGTTTTGTCCCACGTAAAAATTGTGAACAACTCATACGCTTTTTACCCGACGGTTGCAATTCAGTAATTTTAACACCTGTTTCATTCCCTGTTGCAACAACAAATCCATCTTCTTCAAGACCAACTATTGTACCTGGTTCAGCTTTCGCTTCTAGAGAAACTTTCTCTCCCCACCATACTTTAACGACTTGTTCTGCTAAAGTCGTATATGCAACTGGCCATGGGTTCAATCCGCGAATGTGATTGTATACTTCTTCACCTGTTTTTGTCCAATCAATTTTCTCTTGCTCACGTTTTATATTATATGCGAATGTCACTTCATCTTCATTTTGTTTAATCGGTTCTAACTTACCTTGAATTAATAAAGGTACTGTTTTAGATAGAAGATGTGCACCGGCTTCACTTAACTTATCAAATAACGAGCCCGTCGTTTCACGCTCTTCAATTTCCACTTCTACTTGCGTTAAAATATCACCAGCGTCTAATTTTTCTACCATATACATAATTGTAATTCCTGTTTTTTCTTTACCTTCCATAATTGCATAATGAATCGGTGCACCACCGCGTAGTTCTGGAAGTAAAGAGGCATGGACATTAATACATCCGTACTTTGGCGCTTCTAAAATTTCGTTTGGTACAATCTGACCGAACGCAGCTGTTACAATTAAATCCGCCTCTAATGCTAATACTTTTTCATATTCGTCTTTTTCACGAATTTTCAGTGGTTGTAACACCGGAATACCATGTTTCTCCGCTTCAACTTTAACAGGTGTAGGTGTTAATACTTTTTTTCTACCTACCGGACGATCTGGTTGCGTCACAACACCTACTACATCATAGCCATCTTCGATAAGACGACGAAGCACCGGCACTGAAAAGTCCGGTGTTCCCATAAATACTACTTTAATCATTTAAAAACCGCTCCTTTTAACACCTATTCTAATTCGTTTTCTTCATAATATCTTGTCACTTTCGATGTAAATAGAACACCGTGTAAATGATCGATTTCATGTTGAATTGCACGCGCTAAAAATCCTTCCGCTTCTAATAAAAACACTTTACCTCGGCGATTCTGTGCTCTTACTTTAATATAATCTGCACGTTCCACTTCACCATAAAGTCCCGGGAAGCTTAAACAGCCTTCGGGACCTACTTGTTCACCACGTTTTTCTAATATTGATGGATTGATTAACTCGATTTTTCCAGTATCATCATCGACATCAACAACTGCTACTTGCAAGCTTACCCCTACTTGAGGTGCAGCTAAACCGACTCCGTCCGCCATTAACATTGTTTCATGCATATCTTTCAACAATTTCACTAACTTTTTATCAAAGTTAATTACTCTTTCACATGGTGTTTCTAACACTTCATTTGGATGCTTTACTATTTCTAAAACTGCCATATTTCCCTCCGCTACATTAACATTGTTGGATTAAAATCAATTGAGATTTGTAGCTCTTTTTGCATTTCTGCTTGATAATGTTCATTTACCATTTTGAGCACGTTCTTTAAGTTTGGTTCCCGTTTGTATTTTATCATGCATTGGTAACGATATCTATCTTTTATCCTTGGAATTGCTGAAGCAACTGGCCCTAACACCATCGTTTGCTGCGAACAATGCATTCGTAAATGACCGACAATTTTTTCCGTCACTTGCACTGCCTTTAATAATTCTGGATGAGATACCGTTACAAGTACAACATAGTAATAAGGTGGATATTGTCTTGTTCGTCTCATTTGCATTTCTTGGTCAAAAAACACATCATATTGCTGGTTCTTTGCTAACTCTATACTATAATGTTCTGGCGTATACGTTTGAATTACAACTTCCCCTGGCAATTCATGTCTACCTGCCCGTCCACTTACTTGCGTCAATAATTGATATGTTTTTTCACTCGCCCGAAAATCAGGTAAGTGAAGCATCGTATCTGCAGTTAAAACACCAACGAGCGTTACTTTCGGAAAATCAAGTCCTTTGGCGATCATTTGTGTCCCAAGTAATATATCTGCTTTCTCTTCACCAAATGCCTTTAATAACTTCTCATGCATTCCTTTGCGACTTGTCGTATCTACGTCCATTCGAATGACTCGCGCTTCTGGAAATAGTTTTGTAATTTCTTCTTCTACTTTTTGTGTGCCTGTACCAAAGAAACGAATATATGTACTTTGACAAGCTGGACACGCAGTTGGCATATTCTCCTCATAACTGCAATAATGACATTTTAAACGATGGTTCATTTTATGATACGTCAGCGAAATATCACAATGTGGACATTGTACAACATACCCGCAATCACGACACATCACAAATGTTGAATGACCTCTCCTATTTAAAAAGAGAACCATTTGTTCTTTCTTTTCTAGTCGATCTGCTATTTTTTCATGCAACGCCTTCGAAAACATCGATCGATTCCCGTCGCGAAGTTCTTCACGCATGTCAACAATTTCTACTGTTGGTAAAGCTTGTTCGTTCATACGTTTTTCCATCGTTAATAATTCATAAACACCTTTTGTCGCTCTTGCAAATGATTCAAGTGTAGGCGTTGCACTTCCAAGAACGATTGGACATTTATGATATTGCCCTCTCCACACCGCTACATCTCTTGCATGATACTTCGGGTTATCTTCTTGCTTATAACTCGATTCATGCTCTTCATCAATAATAATAATCCCTAAATTTTCAAAAGGAGCAAAAATAGCTGAACGGGCACCAACTACCACTTTCACTTCTTTTCTTAAAATCTTACGCCATTCATCATATTTTTCACCAACAGACAGTGCACTATGAAGAACCGCTACTTCCGAGCCAAATCTACCTTTAAAACGATCTACCATTTGAGGCGTTAGCGCAATTTCAGGAACGAGTACAATAGCTTCTTTTTCCTTCTTCAGCACCGCTGCTATAGATTGTAAATATACTTCTGTCTTTCCGCTTCCTGTAACACCATATAGTAAAAATGGATTGTAAGTTTCATTTGTAATTGATGATAAAATAGGTGTAATAACTTGCTTTTGTTCCTCTGTAAGTGGAAATGGTTTCGTTTGTTCAAAATCATCATCGTCATACGGATTCCGGTATACTTCCACATATTTTTCTGAGATTAGCCCCTTTTTAACAAGTGATTTTATTGGAGCATCTGTTATTTGTAGCTCTTCTGTTAACAATTTCAACGGTACACTTTTATAATTTTCCACAAAATAATAGAGTACATCTTGTTGTTTTTTACTTTTCAATTCAAATGCAGCTAATTCTAATTTATCTTCCGGCAACTCTGGCTGAACGACTCTTTGTTTCTTCTTCTGCACTTTATCTTTCACTTGATATACGACTTCCATCGTACCATTTTTAATTTCTTGTTGAATAGCGCGGTATAAATGTGGCTGCGCCTCAATAACTTCCCAATCGATTGCTTCCTTATCCTGAAATAAATACAGTATTGCAGGTGCTACTTCTTCTTGTTTACGAAGTTGTAGACGCTTTTTATACGTTGCTTTTATCGCTGTCGGAAGCATGACTTGAAATGCTGAAATCATATAACATAACGTTTCACTTGTAAGCCAATATCCAAGCTTTAATAATTCATCATTTAAAACCGGTGTTACATCTAATATTTCATGGATTGTCTTTAATTTCTTACTTTCCACGTCAACCGAATCTTTAATCTCAATAATAAAACCTTGCAATTTTCTTGGACCAAATGGAACTACTACACGCATTCCTGTCTGTACAATATCTTCCCATTTTCTAGGGATAATGTAATCAAACGGTCTATCTGTCTGACGGGCAGGTACATCAACAATTACACTTGCAAATTTCATAAACGATCATCTTCTAACATCATTTCAATTTGCTTTAATATTTCGCGAGCTACCTCTTTCTTCGTTAAAAGTGGCAACTCAATAACTTTTCCATCTTTTCTATACATTGTTACAATGTTCGTATCTGTGCCAAATCCAGCTCCTTGCGCTTTTACATCATTCGCAACAATCATATTCGCATTTTTCTCACGTAACTTTTTCGTTGCGTATTCCTCTACGTTTGTCGTTTCAGCAGCAAAACCGATAAGTAACTGTTTACCCTTCTTCTCACCTAGCGTTTTTAAAATATCTACCGTTCTCTCTAATTCAATTACAGCATCACCATTCTGCTTTTTCATTTTATTATCATGAACATATTTCGGGCGATAATCTGCAACAGCTGCTGTTTTGATGACAACATCTACATTTTGATAATGTTGAAGGACTGCTTCTAACATATCCTGCGCTGAATCCACTTGTATCGTTGTTACATGTAGTGGCGGATTTAATGCCGTCGGCCCCGAAACAAGTATGACATCAGCCCCTAAGTTCGCTGCTACTTCTGCAATCGCATACCCCATTTTTCCAGAAGAAAAATTCGTCATAAAACGAACTGGATCAATCTTTTCACGCGTCGGGCCAGCAGTTATTAACATTTTCTTACCTTGTAGTGGTTTTTGTTCCGTGAATGCTTCTTCTAACCACGCAATAATTGTTTCAGGTTCCTCTAGTCTTCCCTTCGCTACATAACCACACGCTAAAAAGCCTTCCCCTGGCTCAATAAATGTATATCCTAACGTTTTTAACGTCATCATATTTTTTTGAACAATTTTATTTTCGTACATATGCACATTCATAGCAGGTGCAATCCATACTGGAGCTGTAGTAGCTAACAAAGTAGTTGTAATCATATCATCCGCAATACCACCAGCTAACTTCCCGATACAATTGGCTGTAGCAGGTGCAACAAGTACTACATCTGCCCAATCTGCTAAATCGATATGAGCAATAACAGCTGAGTCTTTCTCATCGAATGTATCTGTATATACATCATGACGAGAAAGTGCTTGGAATGTAAGAGGCGTAACAAATTTTATTGCCGACTCACTCATGATCACCTTTACAATAGCACCAGCTTGTGTCAATTTACTAGTTAACGCAGCCGCTTTAAAGACCGCAATGCCTCCTGTTACACATAGGAGTATCTTTTTCCCTTTTAGCATATGGCTCGTCCTCTTTCTTTTTCAAACTTATAATACTGAAACAGGTTTCTCAGCTCTTCAGTACCAATATTTCATCCTATCGTAAAAAAATAACAACCTACTTGTAAATAGGTTGTTACCGTTACATAGAAAATTATAAAGTCTATGTTTTAATTTGTCGAAAATAATATCTTAATCAATTATTTTGCCTTCGCTTGGTACATATTTTAACACTTCTACATCGATTTCTTCTAATGCTTTACCTACACATTTATGAGAAACAGGCTGTTCAATAACACAGTTGTTAGCAAGTTGCATTTCACGTGCACGCTTTGCAGCTACTGTTACAAGTGTATATTTAGAATCGATTTTTGTTAATAATGAATCAATTGATGGATTTAACATAATTATAGACCCTCCGTCATTTCTTTATAATATTTTGCTACTCTTTCGCGGCGGCAATGTTCACCAACCACAATTGCTTTAATTCTATCACAAGCTAATTCAACTTGATCATTTTCTACAACATAGTCGTAAGCGTCCATCATTTCGATTTCTTCTTTCGCTACAGTTAAGCGATTTTCAATAACATCTTCAGTTTCTGTACCACGGCCGACAATTCGGTTTTTTAGCTCAGATAAACTTGGGGGTGCTAAGAAAATAAATACACCTTCTGGGAAAGCTTTCTTAACTTGAATTGCTCCTTGCACTTCAATTTCTAAGAATACATCTTTTCCTTCTTGTAATGTTTTTTCAACATAGTCAATCGGTGTTCCGTAATAATTACCTACGAACTCAGCCCACTCAAGTAATTTTTCATTACGAATCATTTCCTCAAATTCTTCTCTCTCTTTAAAGAAATAATCCACACCATCTACTTCACCTTCACGCGGCTTACGTGTCGTTACTGAAATAGAGTATTGAAAACGTGTATCCTCATGGCTAAACAGCTCTTTTCGAACCGTTCCTTTACCAACCCCAGAAGGTCCTGAAAGAACGATGAGCAATCCTCTTCTACTTCTCATAAATATGTAAAACCTACCCTTCCTCACTTAAATCTTCTTTATTATTCAAACGATGTGCAATCGTCTCTGGCTGAATTGGACTTAATACAACATGCCCATCATCCATAACAATAACCGCCCTTGTTTTTCTCCCATACGTAGCATCTAGTAAAGCATTATGTTCACGTGCTTCCTGTACTGTTCGTTTAATAGGAGCTGACTCCGGACTTACAATAGCAATAATTCGATGAGCAGATACAATATTTCCGTATCCAATATTTAAAAACCGCATGGCCATAGTTTGCGCCTCCTAGTAAGTCTATCCGATTTCTCCACCACGTATAACTTTATATATTTTTTGAAAGCTACTCAATATTTTGTACTTGTTCACGAATTTTTTCAAGGTTATTTTTCATTTCTACAACATATTTTGAAATTGTTAAGTCATTTGCCTTCGAACCAATCGTATTAATTTCTCGATGCATCTCTTGCACGATGAAGTCCATTTTTCTTCCAACAGGCTCTTCAATCTGCAGTGTTTCACGAAATTGTTCTAAATGACTTTGTAAACGAACTAACTCTTCATGAATATCACAACGCTCTGCAAACATCGCGACTTCTGTTAGCAATCTTTGTTCGTCTAGATCTTGATTATGTAATTCCTTTAAGCGATTTTCTAATCGTTCACGATATTTTTGTGTAACAATCGGTGCATGTGGAATAATTGCATTTACACAATTGTGAATCTCTTGTAAACGATACGCCATATCTTTATGTAATCGTTCTCCTTCGCCATCTCTCATCGTTTTCAACATATGAGCAGCTTGGCGAACAGCCTCATATAAACTATTCTCAAATTGTTCATTTACGTTTTCTATTTCTTCAATTGCCGTTACTTCTGGCATTGCCATTAATTGCCCAAGTGTAATAGAATCTTGCAATTGAAATTTTCCTTTTATATCTTCCATCATCGATTGGTACTGCTTGAGAAGCGACCAATTCACACTTAATTTTCTTTCAACAAGCCCTTCACCCGTTATACTAATAGACACTTCAATGCGCCCACGTCGAACTTGCTGTGCGATTATTTTACGAATTTTGTCTTCAAATACCATCATCTGCTTCGGAAGTCGAATACTCATCTCAAGAAAACGGTGGTTCACCGATCTCATTTCTACTGTAATCTGAAAAGTATCACTTTCCACTTTCGACCTTCCAAACCCTGTCATACTAGAAATCATTTTTATCACATCCAAGCCATGAAATAACTCAATGAAAAAGGTAATAGAGACAAGGCTCTACTACCTTCTGTAAATTATATCACATTTTCATATCATTGACTATTTCAAGTTTAATCCCTTCTTATATAAAAGTGGCTTTTTCTCCTTACCCTTTTTCCTTGTTAATAAAGAACCTACTAATAAGAAAGTCGGAATTGATGACAAACCTCCAATTAACAACCAATCTCTTGCTTGTATTGGCATTGTACTAAAAATTGGTTGTAACGGTGGATAATAAATAACAACGAGCATTAACAACAATGAAATGATAACAGCCCCTACTAAATACACGTTCCCAAATGGATTGCGATGAAAGACAGAATGTTCACTTCGGCAATCAAATACATGAATAAGTTGCGCAAGTACCAAAGTCGCAAATGCTACTGTCTGTGCATATTTCAGTTCATTCGGATGTTGATTATATGCGATAATAAACGCTACTAACGTCACTGCTCCAATGAGGAACCCTCGACTTATAATTTTCCAGGCAAGCCCTCTGGCGAATACTCCCTCTTTCGGATGCCGCGGCGTTCTCTTCATCACATCTCCTTCCGCCTTATCCAAACCTAATGCCATCGCTGGTAAACCGTCGGTAACTAAGTTCACCCATAATATTTGAATTGGAACCATTGGCAATGGCAGTGCCAGTAACATCGCAAATAACATAACTAAAATTTCGCCGACGTTTGATGCTAACAAATATCGAATAAACTTTCGAATATTTTCGTATATGTTTCTACCTTCTTTAATCGCTGATTTAATCGTCGCAAAGTTATCATCTAACAATACAAGCGAAGAAGCTTCTTTCGCAACGTCTGTTCCTGTAATACCCATCGCTATCCCAATATCCGCTGTTTTTATAGCTGGTGCATCGTTTACTCCATCTCCTGTCATCGCTACTATATGCCCTTTATTTTGCAATGATTTAACAATTTTTAATTTATGTTCTGGTGATACACGAGCAAATACGTAAGTATCTTCTACAACATTTTCTAGTTCCTCTATATCCATATTTGCTAGCTCAACACCTTCCACCACACGACCTCCTGGTGGTAAAACCCCTAATTGTTCCGCAATCGCCATCGCTGTTACTTTATGATCTCCTGTAATCATCACTGTTCGAATACCAGCTTCTTTACACTCTTTTACCGCCTGCGCTACCTCTGGTCTTGGCGGATCGATCATACCTTGTATCCCGATTAACATAAAATCTTTTTCAACATCTCTCTCATGTTCAGTGGAATCTGTTACTTTTAATGGCTTAAATGCAACCGCAATTGTTCGAAGCGCTTGGCTACCTAAACTATGAATAGCCGCCTGTACTTCTTTTCTATATAACTCACTCATCGGTTGCTGCTTATCACCCCATAAGATTGTTTGGCTCATTTGCAGGAGGACGTCTGGAGCTCCTTTCGTAACAACAAACTTTTTCCCATCTCGATCACGGACAATAACACTCATCATCTTTCGAGTCGAATCAAATGGGAACTCACGAATAATCTCGAACTTCCCTTTCAGTGCATCACGTGTTATTCCCGCTTTCATTGCTGCAGCTACAAGTGCTCCCTCTGTTGGATCCCCATCTAATACATACGCCTTTTTCTTTTGAATAATATTCGCATTGTTACATAGTGAACCGAATGTAAGTAGCTGATAAAGCGCTTTTGTCTTAGCTGGATTAACTTCTATTTCACCTTTCATAAAAGATCCATTAGGTTCATATCCTTGACCAGTCACTTTCCACAACTCTCCACCTGACCACATATGTGTTACCATCATTTTGTTTTGTGTCATTGTTCCTGTTTTATCAGAACAAATTACAGAAGCACAACCTAATGTTTCTACAGCTGGTAACTTTCTTACAATTGCTCTCTTTTTTATCATACGCTGTACACCAAGTGATAAAGCTACTGTAACGATTGCGGGCAATCCTTCTGGAATAGCAGCAACAGCTAAGGATACACCTGCTAAAAACATATGGTATACTTCATTCCCTTGATACACACCTGCTAATACAACGAGTGCTGTCAAAATAAGAGCTACAATAATTAATATTTTCCCGAGTTGCTCTAATCTTCTTTGCAGTGGTGTTTCCATTTGCTCTGCATTTTGCAACATATTTGCAATTTGGCCCATTGCGGTATTCATACCAGTCGCTACAACGACTCCTGTTCCAGATCCTCGCGTAATCATCGTACCCATAAAAGCCATATTTTTTTGATCACCAATTGAAACATCTTGCCCTTGCAATGCTTCTATCTTCTTTTGTACAGGTACTGACTCTCCTGTCAGGGCAGACTCTTCGATATATAAACTCGATGCCTCAACGAGACGGACGTCAGCCCCAATACGATCACCACTGGAAAATTTAATAACATCACCTAAAACAAGTGCTTTAGATGGTGCCTTTACCCACTTTCCATTCCTCATTACCGTAACTTGCGGGGCGGCTAGTTCTTTTAAAGCTTCCAATGATTTTTCAGCCTTTCTTTCTTGAAAAAAACCTAGAATACCATTGATAATAACAATGGCAACAATAGCTATAGAATCAATATATTCACCTAAAAATCCAGAAACAATTGTTGCTCCAAATAAAACAAGTACCATAAAATCTTTAAATTGTGCTAAAAATACCATTAGTGCAGAAGGCCTTTTTGCTTCTTCTAATTCATTTGTACCAAATTTCTTAATTCGCCCTTCTGCTTCTTTCTCTGTAAGTCCAACTTTTACGTTCGTATTCGTTCTTTCTTCCACTTCATGTGCCCGCATTCCATACCAGTTCATCCTGCCATCGACCTCCTGATTCCAGACATACTCTATTGAAAGCTTATTCAGCCTCGTCCAAAAAAATGCTATAATTAACTTTTAGTTAGAAAGGAGTGTTCATTTATGGCATTCGATGGATTATTTACAAGAGCAATTACACATGAAATTGCAAATTCTCTTTACACAGGAAGAATTTCCAAAATATATCAACCTTCAAAATACGAGATTTTATTACATATTCGAGCAAACGGAAAGAACCAAAAACTAATTCTTTCGTCTCACCCTACATATGCGCGTATGCACTTAACGAATCAAAACTACGATTCACCAGCAATACCGCCGATGTTTTGTATGCTTCTTCGTAAACATTTAGAAGGCGGATTTATTGAAAAAATTGAACAAATTGACTTAGAACGTATTATTCAAATTACAGTTCGCAGTCGGAATGAAATCGGAGACGAATCATTAAAAACATTAGTAATCGAAATAATGGGACGACACAGTAACATTATCTTAGTAGATACGAAAACAAATGTTATTTTAGATAGCTTAAAACACATATCTTTAGCGGTAAACCGCCATCGTACTGTATATGCTGGAGCTGAATATGTTGCCCCTCCAGCACAACATAAGGTTAATCCGCTTCTTATCGAAACAGCAGCTGATTTTATTAGACCGCTAGACTTTTTATCCGGAAACATGGACAAACAACTTGTCGGAGCATTTATGGGAATTTCCCCATTATTCGCAAAAGAAGTTGTAAAAAAAGCAGGTATGGCAAATGAAAAAGCATTATCTGAAGCGTTTTTCTCCATACAAAAACCATTACTAACTCATACATATTCACCAACAATGATTACTGCAAACGGAAAAGAATTCTTTTATCTTTTCCCTCTTACACACTTGCAAGGAGAAGAAAAAACATTCTCATCTGTTAGTGAATTGTTAGACCGTTTCTTTTTCGGAAAAGCGGAGCGAGACCGTGTAAAACAACAAGCTCATGATTTAGAACGCTTTATGCAAAATGAAAAAAACAAAAATGAGAAAAAACTTATTAAACTTGAAAAAACATTACAAGATGCTGGAAAAGCAGATAAATATCAACTATTTGGAGAGCTACTCACAGCCAATATGTACGCTTTGAAAAAAGGCGATAAAGATATTGAGGTCGTTAATTATTACGATGAAAATGGCGGTACTGTAAAAATCACATTAGATCCTTTAAAAACACCGTCTGACAATGCACAACGCTATTTCCAAAAATACCAAAAAGCAAAAAATTCAGTTGTTGTGGTAGAAGAACAAATCGAAAAAACCAATGAAGAAATTCTTTATTTTGATAGCTTACTTCAACAAATGGAAGCTGCTTCTTCAAAAGATATTGAAGAAATTCGTGAGGAATTAGCCGAAGAAGGATATGTGCGTAATCGTAAGACGAAAAATGCAAAGAAAAAGCCTACAAAACCAGTATTAGATAAATATGTAGCTAGTGACGGTACAGAGATTTTCGTTGGTAAAAACAATAAGCAAAATGATTATTTAACAACGAAATTTGCCCGTCGGGATGAAATTTGGTTACATACGAAAGACATACCTGGTTCTCACGTTGTCATTCGTTCTTTAGAACCTGCTGAAGAAACTTTACTAGAAGCTGCAAAAATTGCCGCTTATTACAGTAAAGCAAAAGAGTCTAGCTCTGTACCTGTTGATTTTACAAAAATACGCCATGTGAAAAAACCGAGTGGTGCAAAGCTTGGATTCGTTACGTACGATAACCAACAAACAGTATATGTAACACCAGATGCTGACATCGTAATGAAATTAAAAGCGTAAATATAAAAAATGCGTTGCTAGATAGCAACGCATTTTTTATATTCATTCACATTCGTTCCTATATCCATTAACTAATTCACACTATCTTTCTTTTGTCATTTTATATATTGTCAAAAAGATTGACAGTGTCATTACGCATTTGTATAAATTTTTTTACAGTATGTATATAAAGTTCAACTCAAGTCAATGTTTTTATCCCCTACTAATTGCAATCTGAATTTTATTAACGGCACGCCTCCCACAAAATAGCTGGATAATCGTTTATTTTCCCTAATATATATTTTGGCACGCTATTTGCTTTATTCAATACTGTGAAAAGGAGGAATTAACATGACTTTAAAAATTGATAAAATCCAAAATCAACTACATCATTATGGACTTGACGGATTACTTATTACAAAAAAAGAAAATCGCCAATATGCAACAGGCTTTACAGGTAGTGCTGGTGTCGTCTTACTCTCTGCAGATCAAGCTGTTTTCATAACTGATTTTCGCTATGTAGATCAAGCCAAAGTACAAATAAAAGACGCGGAAATCATTATGCATAAAGGGAATTTGGAAGAAGAAGTTGCCAATCAAGTATCCAGATTAAACATTCAAAAACTTGGAATTGAAGAAAATAACATGACATTGCAACAATATAAAAACTTACAAAAATACGTACATGCGGAAATGATTCAAGTGTGCGAAATCATCGAAAATATTCGTATTATTAAAGACACGCCTGAAATAGAAACAATGAAAATTGCAGCTACTATTGCTGACGAAGCATTTCACCACATCCTTACCTTTCTAAAACCAGGAATAAGTGAAACTGATGTACGAGATGAGTTAGAATTTTTCATGCGAAAAAAAGGAGCTACATCTTCATCATTCCAAATCATTGTAGCTTCTGGCGTTCGTTCTTCTCTTCCTCATGGCGTTGCATCAAATAAAATAATCGAACGAGGCGATATCGTTACATTAGACTTCGGTGCACTTTACGACGGATATTGTTCCGATATAACACGTACTGTAGCGATCGGAGAACCGTCAGAAGAATTCAAAAAAATATACAATGTTGTACGAGAAGCATTAAAACGTGGAACTGAAGCAATTAAGCCTGGAGAAACTGCGAAAAGTATCGATGATGTAACGAGAGATTACATTACAGAACATGGATACGGTCAATACTTTGGCCACTCTACCGGGCACGGTCTTGGGTTAGAAATACATGAACCGCTTCGCCTATCCCAAGAAAGTAAGGCAACTTTACAAGAAGGTATGGTTGTTACAGTTGAGCCGGGCATTTACATACCAAACTGGGGCGGTTGTAGAATTGAAGACGATATCGTCATTACAAAAGAAGGCTATGAAGTTATTACAAAATCAAATAGAGAACTAATTGTTATCCCTTGTTAAAATCATGGCCCTTTTTAAAAGGAGTTTTTCTCTACACATAGAATTCCTTCTCTGGAGTATTCGTTTAAAGAGGGGGAATTTAAATTGAATTTTGTAATCGATAAGATAGATGGTTTACAGCTTGAATTTTCAAAACTTGTTTCCATGATGAATTACGCCCGTTACACAACGATGCAAGCAGTGGAAGGTTTAACAATTGATGAACTTGATTATTTATATGACGAAGAAGCAAATTCAATTGGCATGCTATTATATCACATGGCTGCTATTGAATTTTATTACCAAATTCATACCTTTGAGGATCGTGAACCGACAGATGCCGAATTAGAACGTTGGTTACCTGCTGTAGAGTTAGGGGCTATTGGACGAGAAAAAATAAAAGGAAACTCCATCGAATTTTACATCCATACATTACAAGAAGTACGCTCTAAAACAATTGAAACTTTTCAATCCTTACCTGAGGAATGGTTATTTAAAACGACAGACTTTTGGCATGACAAACCAGCAAATAATTATTTTAAGTGGTTTCACGTATTTGAAGATGAAATTAACCATCGTGGACAAATTCGTTTAATAAAAAAGATGCAAAAAGCTCATTCAGTAAAATAAGAAAGTGCCACCTTATCCGGTGGCACTTTCTTTTATTCATTTACAAATATTTTCCCGTTTGCTTTTTTAGCAATAGCTGTTACCACTATTAAAATGAATAGTAAGTATAACCATTTTGCAACAAGTAACCACCCTTGAAAAATTGCTATGTCATTCATTTGTTCATAACCTTTTTTTAGCAAGAACGGAATTGTACTAATTATAATAACAAACTCAATGCTATAAATAATTTTCTTTTTCCGACTATACGTTTTCCACTCTTTCTAGCGGTACAAAGGAGCAAAAATGAATATGCCTATACATAATATAAATGGTGTCCATTCACTTTTTAAAAATTGTGCTGAAATGATAGATACTATTAAACAACCGAGTACACCATAATACCCTACTTTCTCTCTCATTCGTACTACCCCCATTCTATTCGCTCTTTACTATATAACTCCCTATTCTTATCATGACTCTTAGGAAAATAACGACTACAATTACAAAATAAAGACCTTTCGCAGACGACATCCATTGTTGAAAAATAGACATTTGCTCCATTTGCTTCTGACCTTCTATTAAAATAAAACCTACTACAAATGAACTAACAACAATGATATCTATCATAATTCCAATACTTTTCTTACTATGCTGTTTCATGTCATCCCAGCGAGATAAAAGCAAAAACACAAACCCGAGAACAGGCATAATACTTATCCATTCATTGTTTGTAAATAGATCTAAAATGATTAATAGACTACAAGAAATGATAAAGTGAAACTTTAATCCGTGGGGGTGTCCCCCACGGATTATTAGTTGAACCAATCGGGCTTTTACGGGCAGTTGATTTCCTACCTAACTCCCTCACATACGCCCTCCTCCAGTTCCATTTTTAGGATTAATTGTATTTTAACATCCATTTTATACCCTTACCATTACAGTACATGAAATTTTATTTTTTCCCTATACTCACATACATTCACCGCTTTCATACAATGAACTACACGAACGCCTAAAGGATGTGAATGTTGTGGGAGTTGAATTAACGCTTTTACATGCTCTCTATATTCTTTGTTTACTCACTATTATTACCTTTTTTATTTTTAGAAAAGATACAACGATCATTTGTATCATTTTTATCTTTTTATTAGCATTAACCGCTACAAGTTCTATCCCTCTTGCCGTTAGCGGTATTTTTCAAAGTTTTATTTATGCCATAACTGAACTATTACCAACTATATTGATCATCTCCATTATCGTATCGATGAGTAACCTACTCGTTCATACTGGCATAAATGATACGATGATTTCACCATTTACAAAGATGATTCGTACACCTACACTTGCCTACTGGATTATCGGCCTTTTAATGATGACAATTTCTTTCTTCTTTTGGCCTTCCCCAGCTGTCGCGTTAATGGGGGCTATTTTATTACCCGTCGCTGTACGCGTCGGCCTGCCACCAATTGGGGTTGCAATTGCTATGAACTTATTTGGACACGGAATTGCTTTATCCGGCGACTTCGTTATTCAAGGTGCCCCGAAATTAACAGCGGATGCAGCTGGTTTACCAGTTTCTAGCGTCGTATCCGCAAGTGTCCCCTCGTTATCGTTATGGGCGTTGTTACAACTTCTGTTGCTTTTTTCTTCTTACGAAAAGAATTTCATACAGGCTTATCGTTGCAAGACTCTTCTTCAGCAACTGAACCATCCAAAACTATCATTTTATTATCTCCTCACATAAAGAAATGGCTCGCCATATGTATCCCTATCGTATATATCATTGATATCCTTTGCATGATTCAATTTAAACTACAAGGAAGCGATGCAACAGCACTTATTGGCGGGACGACTGTTATTATGATTATCATTATTGCTCTCATCGCCTACAAAGGAAATGGCCTGAATAAAACGACCGATTATTTTATAGAAGGGCTCCAATTTGGATTTAAAATCTTTGGTCCAGTTATCCCAATTGCTGCACTTTTTTATTTAGGGGATAGCGGATTTGTAAAAATTATCGGGGACTATTTACCGAAAGGTTCACACGGAATCATTAACGACTTAGGAATCGCCTTATCTCAAACTGTTCCTTTAAACCAATATGTATCAGCGGGAACACTAACTATCGTTGGTGTCATAACAGGGTTAGATGGATCTGGCTTTTCCGGTATATCACTTGCTGGTTCGATTGCCAATCTTTTCGGCACAGCACTGGGGCATGGAACAGCTACATTAACAGCACTTGGGCAAATTGCTGCAATCTGGACCGGAGGCGGGACTTTAATTCCTTGGGCGCTTATTCCTGCCGCTGCCATTTGTAAAGTAGATCCATTTGAACTTGCACGCCGAAACTTTTTACCAGTTATAATTGGCTTAATTGTCACCACAATCGTTGCGATGTTTATTCTATAAAGTAAGCAGGTGTTCTCTTGCTTACTTTTTTATTGTGAAATCAATCATTTATTACGGACTTTCAAAAGGGATTATGTATATGTTAGCGAAGTTATATTAGGAGAGTATTTATTTCAAAACGTTTACGAGAAACAGATTACTTCCATTCGAAAAGGGGACATAACTATGAATGAATTGATTTTCGTCTTATTAATTTGTCCATTACTTATCTTTATCGTTTCTGTTATTGGAACCCGCAAGACGCAAACATATTACGTAATGCCGATTGTAACGTTTGCTAGTTTTTTAATACTAGGTGTCATCGCTTTTACTCCAAAATTTTTCTTTTGGATTGGCATGTATAGCATTTTCTCATTTATTGTTTCTTATATGACTCTCTTGTTTGTGAAAGGATATGAATTTGTAGAAAGCACTAAGTAGTTAGTAGTAAGGGGCTTTGATATTGATGGGACTTTGCTTGAATTTATATAAAAAGACGACCGCGTGATATTATCCCCTTTAGGTAGACAGTGTGAAAAAGACCATGTATACACATGGATGTTACACTATTACTTGGAGGGG
>NZ_JAEHCH010000070.1:0-844 GCF_016483245.1 Bacillus cereus group sp. N31
CTCGGTGAAATTATAGTACCTGTGAAGATGCAGGTTACCCGCGACAGGACGGAAAGACCCCGTGGAGCTTTACTGTAGCCTGATATTGAATTTTGGTACAGTTTGTACAGGATAGGCGGGAGCCATTGAAACCGGAGCGCTAGCTTCGGTGGAGGCGCTGGTGGGATACCGCCCTGACTGTATTGAAATTCTAACCTACGGGTCTTATCGACCCGGGAGACAGTGTCAGGTGGGCAGTTTGACTGGGGCGGTCGCCTCCTAAAGTGTAACGGAGGCGCCCAAAGGTTCCCTCAGAATGGTTGGAAATCATTCGTAGAGTGCAAAGGCATAAGGGAGCTTGACTGCGAGACCTACAAGTCGAGCAGGGACGAAAGTCGGGCTTAGTGATCCGGTGGTTCCGCATGGAAGGGCCATCGCTCAACGGATAAAAGCTACCCCGGGGATAACAGGCTTATCTCCCCCAAGAGTCCACATCGACGGGGAGGTTTGGCACCTCGATGTCGGCTCATCGCATCCTGGGGCTGTAGTCGGTCCCAAGGGTTGGGCTGTTCGCCCATTAAAGCGGTACGCGAGCTGGGTTCAGAACGTCGTGAGACAGTTCGGTCCCTATCCGTCGTGGGCGTAGGAAATTTGAGAGGAGCTGTCCTTAGTACGAGAGGACCGGGATGGACGCACCGCTGGTGTACCAGTTGTTCTGCCAAGGGCATAGCTGGGTAGCTATGTGCGGAAGGGATAAGTGCTGAAAGCATCTAAGCATGAAGCCCCCCTCAAGATGAGATTTCCCATAGCGTAAGCTAGTAAGATCCCTGAAAGATGATCAGGTTGATAGGTTCGAGGTGGAAGC
>NZ_JAEHCH010000071.1:0-749 GCF_016483245.1 Bacillus cereus group sp. N31
GACGGACCTTTCCAGGTCGCTTCGTCTACCTCGTTCCTTTGTAACTCCGTATAGAATGTCCTACAACCCCAAGAGGCAAGCCTCTTGGTTTGGGCTAGATTCCGTTTCGCTCGCCGCTACTCAGGAAATCGCATTTGCTTTCTCTTCCTCCAGGTACTTAGATGTTTCAGTTCCCTGGGTCTGTCTTCCATACCCTATGTATTCAGGTAAGGATACCATACCATTACGTATAGTGGGTTTCCCCATTCGGAAATCTTCGGATCAAAGCTTACTTACAGCTCCCCGAAGCATATCGGCGTTAGTCCCGTCCTTCATCGACTCCTAGTGTCAAGGCATCCACCGTGCGCCCTTTCTAACTTAACCAAACTAAAATTAAAAAATATGAGCTACACTGTTATCTAGTTTTCAAAGAACATACATTTATATATGAGAGATAGTTCTCTCAAAACTGAACAAAACGAAACACGGAAACTTATATTGATGAACAGCGTTCATCAATTCTCCATAGAAAGGAGGTGATCCAGCCGCACCTTCCGATACGGCTACCTTGTTACGACTTCACCCCAATCATCTGTCCCACCTTAGGCGGCTGGCTCCATAAAGGTTACCCCACCGACTTCGGGTGTTACAAACTCTCGTGGTGTGACGGGCGGTGTGTACAAGGCCCGGGAACGTATTCACCGCGGCATGCTGATCCGCGATTACTAGCGATTCCAGCTTCATGTAGGCGAGTTGCAGCCTACAATCCG
>NZ_JAEHCH010000072.1:0-705 GCF_016483245.1 Bacillus cereus group sp. N31
GAAAATGAAGGCCGTTATGGCTACCGTCGCATTCGTGATGAGTTAACGAATCGTGGTCAAAAAGTGAATCACAAGAAGGTTCAACGCATTATGAAAGAGCTTGGATTAAAGTGTGTTGTGCGTATGAAAAAATATAAGTCTTATAAGGGGAAAGTTGGTAAAACTGCACCCAATATTTTAGCGCGCAATTTTCATGCAGATGCACCGAATCAAAAATGGGTAACAGACATCACAGAGTTTAAATTGTTTGGAGAGAAACTATATATATCACCTGTATTAGACTTGTATAATGGTGAGATTATTACCTATACAATTGGCTCTAGACCGACGTATTCACTTGTTTCAGAAATGTTAGAGACAGCATTAGAACGTTTACCGGAAAATCACCAACTATTGATGCATTCAGATCAAGGGTGGCATTATCAAATGAAACAATATGCCCGGACACTTGAATCAAGAGGTATTGTGCAGAGTATGTCTCGAAAAGGAAACTGTTATGACAACGCAGTAATGGAGAATTTCTTCGGGATCATGAAGTCGGAATTCCTCTACATAAAAGAGTTTGAAAGTGTAGATCATTTTAAAATAGAATTAGAAAAATATGTAGATTATTATAATACGAAACGGATAAAGGCAAAATTAAAAATGAGCCCGGTGCAATACCGGACTCATTTGGATCAAGCTGCCTAATGAAATAACCGTGTC
>NZ_JAEHCH010000073.1:0-601 GCF_016483245.1 Bacillus cereus group sp. N31
TTCATTTTCTTTACTAAATCATAATACGTGCTTCGTGGAATGTTAGCTAGCTCTACAAGTGCTTTCACCGAATATTTATGCCTTAATTCATAGACTACTTGTGCTTTGTCCTGTTTCGTGATTTTTCCTTGTTTTGAACTAAGGCATTCAACTTTTTTAAGTACTCATTTTCCATTTCAAGCTGTTGAATACGTGCTTCAAGTGCTTCGACTGAACCTTCAACTGGTGTTTGTTTGGATTGTTTATTTGAATATTTTTCCATGGATGGACGCCCCTTTTTCTTTGATTGAAGGGCAGCGATTCCTTGTGTTTCGAATTGTTTTTTCCAAACAATAATCGTTGAAGGGGCAGGAATATTAAAAATAGCTGCCGTTTCAAATAAGGACGTACCGTTTTCAATCATAAAATTTAGTACGTCTAGTTTAAATTGTTGCGTGTAATTTGTATACCGTTTTAGAAAAGCTTCCACACCATTTTGTTTATATTGGTTTACCCAATTCAAAATTACGGTGTCTCTTATACCAACCGCTTTACTAATTTCTCGGTAACTTTCATTTCCGTTCAAATAACGTTGAACGATGTGTATTTTTTCATCAGCTGT
>NZ_JAEHCH010000074.1:0-519 GCF_016483245.1 Bacillus cereus group sp. N31
CATAGAAGAATTTGTGGAGTACAAAGAATTGCATGATGCCTCTCCCTCCACCCTACTGAATTATGTATATGATTTTAGAGTTTTCTTTAACTGGCTATTATCTGAACAAATTATTGAATTAAAGCCCATTAAAGACATATCCTTCTCTGATTTGGAGAATTTAAAGAAAAAAGATGTTGAGAACTTCATGAGGTTTCTAAAACTACAGCAAAATATGCAGAATTCCTCCGTTAACAGAAAAATTTCAGCCTTAAAGTCTTTATTCAAGTACCTTACCTCCCTATCAGAAAATGATGAAGGAGAATGTTATTTTTATAGAAATGTAATGGCCAAAATTGAAATACATAAAGATAAAGAAACATTAAATGCTCGTGCAAAACGTATGAGATCTAAGATATTTCATAATAATGACGATCAAGAATTTTTGAATTACGTTAAGTACGAACATGAAAAATCTTTAACAAAACATCAGTTGTTCTATTTCCTAAGAGATAAAGATCGTGATGTAGCTATCCTCTC
>NZ_JAEHCH010000075.1:0-501 GCF_016483245.1 Bacillus cereus group sp. N31
ATCTAGACACTTTATACCTACTAGGTGAACTATACTATTTAAAAAGTCAGTATTTATTAAAGATTAAACAACATAATGAAGAAGATGTTGTTAATAACATGAAAAAAGCATTATTTATATTTGAACTAAGAGAAAAATAACATTATATACAAATGATTAAAGATGAACTTATTGAAATACAGAATAAAGAACACTCATAATTTCGTAAAAACTACTTACAAAGCCCACAGGAAAAACCCCTATAGTTTTTAAACTTAGAACTATATTATTAAAATTAAAGTCGTTCAAGTCGGAGGAAGGCACTTGGGGGTGTCTTTTCTTTATTTCTCAATATAAGAACTTAAAGGATATGCTATTATTTAAATACAAATTCCCTTTTGTGCACTGAGATAGTAATACCCAATAAAAAAGCCCACCTATTTCTGTAGGTGGGCCTTGTCTTTATTACACAATATCAAAGTATACTCTCTTTTTCTCATAAACTTTATGTAATTATACATA
>NZ_JAEHCH010000076.1:0-483 GCF_016483245.1 Bacillus cereus group sp. N31
TATGAATCTATCGATTCAAGATGAGTTTCATTTGTTCGCTGAAGAACTACAGCGATATCTATCTCCACATATTCTTCAACAACTCGCACAAGAGACAGGTTTTGTAAAACGTAAAAGTAAGTATGGCGCACGAGATTTGGCTGCCTTATGTATCTGGATTAGCCAACAGGTAGCAAGCGATTCTCTTACTCGATTATGTAGTCAGCTTTATGCAAATACAGCTACACTTATAAGTCCAGAAGGACTTAATCAACGTTTTAACGGATGTGCTGTTTTATTTCTACAACGTGTATTTTCCCTTTTAATCAAAAGCAAACTAAACGATTCGTCTCAAATCTCAAATCAATACACCTCTTATTTTCAACGTATACGTATTTTAGATGCTACTATTTTTCAAGTACCCAATCATTTAGCTTCTATTTATCCTGGTTCAGGAGGATGTGCACAGACAGCTGGTATTAAGATTCAACTAGAGTATGATTT
>NZ_JAEHCH010000077.1:0-475 GCF_016483245.1 Bacillus cereus group sp. N31
TGTCTTGTTGTATAGCTTCATATACTAAGTACAGATGATCTTGAATCATATAAATTGCTTTATATTCACTTAATTCTTTTTGTTTTTTCTGTAGTAACAGCTGTCGCATTTTGAACATAGTGGAAGAACAAAGAAAAATAGCGATTAACTGTCCATAAAGATGACATTCTAGACGCTCTCGCTTAATATTGTGACAATGATTGATACCAAAAAGAGATTTCCATGTTTTAAATACAATCTCTATTTGCCAACGTAGAGAGTAAATCTCGTGAACATGTTCCATCGGAACAATTTCCCATGGGATGTTGGTAATATAAACATTGATTTCTGTTAAACGTTTACTTTTTTCAGAGTATGTAACCCCTTTTTTCTTTTCAACATAAGTTTGCTGTTTCCTACGTTTATGAACTTGAGTTGATGTGAGTCTGTATATTACAACTCGTGAGGGTAATTTTTGTTGTCCAACATAGGCATT
>NZ_JAEHCH010000078.1:0-472 GCF_016483245.1 Bacillus cereus group sp. N31
TCTTGTAGACGAAAATATCCTAAGTCACGAATATATAGTTCATTCTTTTGTGCCATGCCTGTTCGAGTCGCACTATATGCCTGATCACTTCGTTTTCCTGGTTCAATTTCCACATCAGAAAATTTTCCACTCAACAAGTCATACTCTAGTTGAATTTTCACACCAGCTGTATGACTACATCCTCCGGCACCAGGATAAGTAGTTGCGAATCGATCTGGAACTTGGAAGGTTGTAGAATCAAGGACGAGAATCCGTTCAAAATAAGAAGAAAGAGAATGAGAAATCTTAGATACTCCTCCAATTTTAGCTTGTAGAAGTGTAGTAAATACAGTGCGAAAGAAGGCTACTGAAGCCGAATTAAATCGTCGATTAAGTCCCTCCGGACTTAATAAAATTCCTGTTGAAGTTTCTAATTGACTACAAAGTTGAGTAAGAGAGGTAGTAGCGATTTGTTGATTTAACCATACACACA
>NZ_JAEHCH010000079.1:0-469 GCF_016483245.1 Bacillus cereus group sp. N31
AAAAAAACAAAATAATTTTCAATCAAAAGAAGATAAACAATTTCTAATATGGCATGAAGCAATTGCTATATTTGAGGTAAATAGATCAACAAAAACTGCTTTAACTCTTTTAAATCATGCATTAAAACTAACTTTAACCAATTCTGATTTTTTATCAGAAAGAGAAATAGATATTATGCAGACAATGGCTATATTTTATGCAGAACACAAAGAATATGAAAAAAGTATTAATATATTAAGAAGATGTTTAACCAATTTTAATAAGTTAGATTTTCCTAGAGATAAAGAAATTAAATTAAAAATCATTTTAAATTTAGCAAAATTTTTGGACCTCACATATCAACATGAAGAGGCAATAAAATACCTTGATAAGGGCATCAAATTAGCTATTAATCTAGACACTTTATACCTACTAGGTGAACTATACTATTTAAAAAGTCAGTATTTATTAAAGATTAAACAACATAAT